>DASXGF010000529.1:0-1674 GCA_036489275.1 Myxococcaceae bacterium
CTTCAAGGGCGGGAAGGTCGTCGACCAGATCCTGGGCGCCCAGCCGAAATCGAAGCTCGAGGAGAGCTTCAAGAAGCACGCCCCCGCCTGAGCGGGCTGGCTCGCCCTACTTCGCGAAGCGCCAGGGGTCCTCGGGCGAGGTGACCTTCATCAGCTCCCAGGCGGCAAGGGCGTCCACCACCCGGTCCAGCTCCGAGGTGAGCGACCGGGCCCGAGGCGAGCCCAGGTAACCCTCGGCGAACTTCTTCAGCTGCTCGCCGAGGAACAGGCGGGCCAGGGCCACCTCGGTCTGGCGGAAGAACTCCAGGAAGCGAAGGCCCATCCCGGTCCGGCCGGTGCGGTCGCCCTCGGTCTCCTGGCGAAGGACGTCCACCCGAGCCTCGACGGCGGGACCGGTGGGCTCCACCTGGAACCGGACCAACATCTCGGTCCCCACCGGGAGGAAGAAGCTGCTCCGCAGGAAGGCCCCACTCACGCTCACGTTGGACGACAGGAGTGTGGCGGAGAAGCGACGGGATTCCCCCTCGCCGATCCAGAGCGTGAAGGGGACGGCGAGCTTGGCCCGCGGGAATGCGCGGTGCTCGGGACCGTCGTCCTGGGTGTCGAGCTCGATGCGCGGACCGACCATGTCAGGCCGGTGAAGCGCGGTGGAGAGTCCCTCGCGGGACCCGGTGACCTTGGTGGCTGCCCCGGTTCGGCTACGGGTCCCGTTCGCTTTGGCCATGGCTTGTCCCCCGCTTTCATATCACCATGGCGGCCCGTCACACCGTCGAAGGCCCTGACTCTCGAGAGACCGATGCTCGGCAATCTTCTGAAGCCAGAGTTCGAGGCGATGATCCAGGCGAAGGACTACGCGTCGCTCCGCGAGGCCTTCGCCGAGATGGACCCACCGGACATCGCGGAGGTCATCGAGGACCTTCCGCCCGAGGACTCCGGGGTCATCTTCCGGGTGCTACCTCGTGACACCGCCACACAGGTGTTCGAGTACCTCCCCTTGGATCAGCAGTCCGAGGTGGTGGAGACGCTCGGGACCGGGCAGATGGCCGGGGTCTTCAACGAGATGGCTCCGGACGACCGGACCCGTCTCTTCGAGGAGCTGCCGGCGGAGGTGACCAAGCGTGCGCTGAGCACGCTGAGCCCGGAGCAGCTGAAGGTCGCGCGACAGCTGCTCGGCTATCCCGAGGGGAGCGCCGGGCGCGTCATGACGCCCAAGTACCTCTCGGTGCGGCCCGACTGGACCGCCCGCGAGGCGCTCGAATACATCCGCGAGCACGGCCGGGACATCGAGACGCTCAACGTCGTGTACGTCACCGACGACAAGGGCGTGCTCCTGGACGACCTGCGGCTGCCCACGGTGGTGCTGGCGAAGCCGGAGCAGAAGGTCTCCGAGCTGAACGACGAGACGCTGGTCAGCATCCCGGCGACGGCGACGCGCGACGAGGTGGTGGCCACCTTCGAGAAGTACGACCGGGTCGCGCTCCCGGTCACCGACTCCCGCGGCGTGCTGGTGGGGATGATCACCGTGGACGACGTCCTCGACGTCGCCGAGCAGAAGGCGACCGAGGAGATCCATGGCCTCGGCGGCGTGGAGGCCCTCGAGTCCCCCTACTTCGACACCAGCATGGGCTCGATGGTGAAGAAGCGCGGCGGCTGGCTCTCGGCGCTGTTCCTCGG
>DASXGF010000550.1:0-1701 GCA_036489275.1 Myxococcaceae bacterium
GGCCCGGCGGTCCGCGATGCGCCTCGCGCGTCAACCCGCGTTCTGGGCCTTTCTCCTCTTGATCGCCGCCGGAGTCGCCTATCTCTTGCTGAACCGATCGTCGTCTGGGCCGTAGGAGGAACCATGATTCCTGCGTCGTTCGACTACCACGCACCCGGCACGTTGCCGGAGGCGCTGGCGCTGCTCTCGAAGTACGGGGACGACGCCAAGGTGCTCTCCGGCGGGCAGAGCCTGTTGCCGCTGCTCAAGCTGCGCCTCGGCCAGACCGGACACCTCATCGACATCGGGCGCATCCCCGGCCTGGAGTACGTCCGGGAGGAGGGCGGCTTCCTCCGGATCGGCGGGCGGACCCGGGAGTCCGCGCTCGAGGCGTCCGAGCTCGTGCAGAAGCGCTACCCCATCCTCCACGACACGGCGAAGGTCATCGCCGATCCGCTGGTGCGGAACATGGCCACGGTCGGGGGCAACCTGGCCCACGGCGACCCGGGGAACGATCACCCGGCCACGATGCTCGCGCTCGGAGCGCAGGTGGTGGCCACCGGCCCGAAGGGGGAGCGGGTCATCCCCATCGAGAAGTTCTTCCTCGGGCTGTTCCGCACCGCGCTGCAGCCCGACGAGGTGCTGACCGAGATCCGGATCCCGGTTCCTCCGGCGCGCTCGGGCGGGGCGTACCTCAAGCTCGAGCGAAAGGTGGGGGACTACGCCACGGCGGCGGCGGCGGCGCAGGTGACGCTGGGCAGCGGAGGCGCGCTGGAGCGGGTCGGGATCGCGCTGACCAACGTGGGACCGACGCCGGTCAAGGCGACCGACGCGGAGCAGTTCCTGGTCGGGAAGCGCCCGGACGCGGCGACGCTGAGCGAGGCGGCACAACGGGCGGCGAAGGCCTCGTCGCCGAGCGCCGACCGGCGTGGCTCGGTGGACTACAAGCGGGAGATGGCGCGGGTGCTGGCAACGCGCGCCTTGAAGCTCGCCGTCGAGCGGGCGGGAGGGCGATAGCCATGGCGATGCACGGCATCCGGGTCACGGTGAACGGAACCCCGTACGACGTGCAGGTGGAGTCTCGCCTGCTCCTGGTGCACCTCCTGCGCGATCAGCTCCGGCTGACGGGCACTCACATCGGCTGCGATACGACGCACTGCGGGGCATGCACCGTGCTGCTCGACGGGCAACCGGTGAAGTGCTGCACGGTGCTCGCGGTCCAGGCAGACGGCCGGCAGGTGGCCACCGTCGAGGGGCTGGAGAAGGACGGGAAGCTGCACCCGATCCAGGAGGGGTTCTGGGAGAAGCACGGGCTGCAGTGCGGCTACTGCACCCCGGGGATGATGATGACCGGCTGCGCCCTGCTGGAGCGGAACAAGAACCCGAGCGAAGCCGAGATCCGGGAAGCAATCTCCGGAAATCTCTGTCGCTGCACGGGCTACGTGAACATCGTGAAGGCAGTCCAGTACGCGGCCGAGCGGCTGCGCTAGGAGGCACGCCATGCAGCCCAAGACCAGTCCGGAAGTGGGGGGCATGGGGCACTCGATGAAGCGCAAGGAGGACCCGCGCTTCATCCGCGGCAAGGGGAACTACGTCGACGACATCCAGCTTCCCGGCATGCTCCACATGGACATCGTGCGCAGCCCGTTCGCGCACGCGAAGATCAACGCGATCAACACCGAGCGGGCGCAGAAGGTGCCGGGTGTGCTCGCCGTCATCACC
>DASXGF010000553.1:0-9091 GCA_036489275.1 Myxococcaceae bacterium
TGGTGGTGTTCGCGCCTCTCGCCTTCCTCTCGGGAGTCACCGGCCAGTTCTTCCGGGCTCTCTCGCTCTCGCTGGCCACCGCGGTCCTCATCTCGATGCCGGTGGCCCTCCTCGTCCTCCCGGCCCTCGCCAGCCGCTTTCTGCGTCCGGTGCGCCGGGGCACTCCGGGCAAGGCGCTCGCCGCTCGGTACGGGCAGCTCCAGCTCGCGGCCTTTCCCAGGCGGCGCTGGCTCCTCGGAGGCGCGGCGGCGATGGTCGTGCTCGGCGGGGTCCTGGCGCTCCGGCTTCCCTCGGACTTCCTGCCCGAGGCGGACGAGGGCGCCTACGTCATCGACTTCTTCGCGCCGGTCGCCGCGTCACTCCCCGAGGCGGACCGACTCGTCGGAGCCATCGAGGATCTGCTGCGAAAGACTCCGGAGGTCGAGGCGTTCAACCGCCGCCTGGGCACCGAGCTGGGCCCACCCGTCGCCACCCTGCCCTCTCGAGGCGACGTGGCGGTCCGGCTCCGCACGCCGCGAGACCGCTCGGTCGACGAGATCATGGACGATCAGCGGCGGGCCCTGGCCGGGACCGTCCCGGGGCTCCGGGTGGAGTTCATCCAGGTGCTCGCGGACATGCTCGGAGATCTGCAGGGCTCGCCCGAGCCGATCGAGGTCGAGCTGCTCGGGGCCGATCCCGCAGCGCTCCGCACGGTGGCCCGCGAGGCGGCGAAGCGACTGGCGGACGTTCCGGGCTTCGTCGACTTCTTCGACGGGGACGAAGGCTGCGCGCCCGAGCTGCGCTACGAGGTGAACCCGCTGGCGCTCGCCCGCGCCGGAGTGACGACCTCGGACGTCGCCAGCCAGATCGCGGCCTCACAGCTGGGCGTCGTGGCCACCCAGGTGCGCCGGGCCGAACGGCTGGAGGACGTCCGGGTCCGGCTGGAGACCAGCGATCCCGTGGCCACGGAGGCCTCCGCCTTCGTCTCCACCGCGCGCGTGCTGGGACAGAGCGGTGTGCCGCTGCCTCTCACCGCGCTCGCCAGCGCCGCCGAGGCCTGCCCGCCCGCGACGCTCCTCCGCGAGAACGGCCGCTCCCTGGTGCACCTGACGGCGCGTCTGTCTGGCACCAGCCTCGGTCAGGCCGCGGCCGAGGTCCGACGGAGGCTGAAGAACCTGTCGATGCCGATGGGCACCACGTGGGAGCTGGCCGGGCTGGTCCGGCAGCAGTCCGAGAGCTTCCGCTCGCTCCTCCTCGTGCTCGGGGTCGCCGTGCTGCTCGTCGCTGGCGTGCTCCTCTTCCAGCTGCGCTCGGTCCGGGCCGCGCTCTCCGTGCTGGTGGCAGCCCCGGTCGCGGCCGCGGGTGCAATCTTCACCCTGGCGATCACCGGCGTCTCGCTGAACGTTTCCTCGGCGATGGGCATCATCCTCCTCGTGGGGCTGGTGGTGAAGAACGGCATCCTCCTGCTGGACCAGGCGCTCGTGCTGGAGTCGCGGGGCGTGGACCCGGTCGTGGCCCTTCGCGATGCGGGTCGGACCCGGCTCCGCCCGATTCTCATGACGACCCTCGCGACGCTCGTGGCGCTCCTTCCGCTGGTCTTCGGCATCGGCGCAGGCGCAGCGCTCCACCGCCCACTGGCGATCGCCGTGGTCGGAGGCCTCGCCTTCTCGACGCTCGGTACGTTGCTGCTGATCCCCCTTCTCGCTGCACCGAGGAGTGCCTCGCGATGACCACCCACGTTCTATTGATGCTGCTCTGCGCGGCGCCGGCCGCGACCCGGGAAATCAAGCTCGATCCTGCCGGCGGCCGGGTTGTCATGGACTACCTCGGCTATGACGCCGAGAAGGACCGCGTCTGGGCCCCCGGGGGGAACACCGGGAAGGTCTTCGTGATCGAGGCCAAGACCGGCGAGGTCCACGCCGTCGATGGCTTCCCGACGCGCGAGCATGACGGACGTCTGCTCGGGCCGAGCTCGGTGACCTTCGGCCCCTCGGCCGCGTACATCGGCGATCGCGCGGACGGGTCGGTCTGCGCGGTGGACCGGGGCACGCTGAAGCGCGGCCCGTGCCTCACCTTGCCCGAGTCGCCGGACGGACTGGCCTACGTCCCGGGGACCCACGAGGTATGGGCGACGACGCCGCGCTCGAATTCGCTGACCTTGATCTCCACGGCGGACGGGGCGCTCAAGATCGCCGGGCGCATCGAGCTTCCCGGCGCGCCGGAGGGCTACGCTGTCGACGGCGCCGCCGGGCGCTTCTACACCAACCTCGAGGACAAGGACCGCACCCTCACCGTGGACGTGAAGACCCGGCACGTCACGCGGAATTGGCCCGCGCAGTGCGGGGAGAACGGGCCGCGCGGAATGGCCCTCGTTCCGGGACGGCCGCTCCTGGTCGTCGCCTGTACCGACGCGGTGCAGACCTTCTCCCTCGACGGGGAGACCCCCACCCGGCGCGATCGGCTGGAGACCGGCGCGGGAGTGGACAACATCGACGTGGGCCCCGGGCCAAGCGTGGTCGCCGCCGCGGGCAAGGCCGAGCGGTTCGTCCGGGCCAGCATCCTTCCCGACGGGAAGCTGCGGGAGCTGGTGCGGTCGCCCTCCTCGAAGGGCGTCCGGGTCGTGGTGGTCACCGCGACCGGCGTCGCCTACGCCGCGGACTCGGCCGGAGGGCGGTTGCTGGTCTTCTCACCCCCGTGAGGACGGGGTCGGGGACGAGGCCACCTCCACCGGCTCTCCGACGCTCGCCTTCAGCCGTAGCACCGCGGTCCAGTAGGCCCCCAGGTCCTGGAAACGCTCGAGACGGATCCCTCGGAAGGTGCGCTCCGCGTCGATCAGCTCCAGGAGCGAGGCCGCGCCCTTCTCGTACTGGTAACGCACGAGATTCCGGACCCGCTCGGCCCGGGAAAGAAGCCCGCCCTCCATCCGCTCCACGAGGCGCCGCGCGGTCGCTTCGGCGTCCAGAGCCGCGGCCACCTCGGCCCGGACTCTCAGGCGGGTGCGGGCCAGCTGGAGCTGCTCGCCCTTCCCGTCCGCTTCCGCCCGGGCAATCGGCCCCTGGAGCTGGTCGAAGATGGGAAGGGTCGAGGTGAGGCCGAAGGTCAGGGTGGGAGGGGTGATCGCCGTCGCATCCGTCCCCTGCTGCGCGTACTGGATGCTGAGGCCGATGTCCGGGAAGCGCTGTCTGCGGACCAGCGCCGCGGCCGCCTCGGCGCGCGCCGCCCGGGCGCCGGCCTCCCGGAGGTCGGGCCTTCCAGACTCGGCGAGGGTGAGCAGCTCGGGAAGAGAGGTCGTGGATGCCGGGTCCTCCACCGGGACCGAGAGGATCGACGGCTCACGCAGCGTCAGCGTCCGCGCCTCTTCCGGAATTCCCAGCAAGTTGGCCAGCGCCTGGCGTGCGCTGCTCCAGGCCAGGGTGGCCGTGTCGTGGGCCTGCGCGGCCTCGAGCGCGTCCGTCTCGACCTTCAGCACGTCCGCCTCGCTCACCGCACCGGTCTGGAAGCGCACCCGGGTCAAGGCGGCGAGCTGGTCGGCGGCCTGACGGGACTCGGCCGCAGCGACGACGCTTTCTTGAAGCACCAACGTCTGGACGTACTGCTGTGCGGTCTCGAGAACGAGCACCCGCTCCGCGTCTTCCCGACCGGCCCTGGCGGCGTCGAGTCCGGCCTCACCTGCCTGGATCCGAAGCCCACGCTTGCCGCTGATGGCATCGAGGGTGGCGCTGGAGTCCGAGAGACTCGCGCCCCATCCCCACGGCCCGAGCCAGTGACATCCCTCGGGTGGGCAGGCGAACGACTTCGCCACCGTCGCGCCGAAGCCCGGGTTCGCGATGGCCCGGGCGGTTCGTGCGTCGCCGGCCGCAGCCGTCACGGCCGTCGCCGAGAGCTGGAGGTCGACGGAGTGCTCCCGGAGGACGACGAGCGCGTCGGCGAGGCTCAAGGCCTCCGTGCGAGGCGCCGCCAGCGCGGAGCTCGACAGGAGCAGAAGAAGCACGGTGCGAGGCATGGCCGCAAACTTGCCATCCTCGGCTTCGACCGGGGGGAAGGCCGGGTGGCAGACGCCTTCTCGCCGACACCGCCCGGGGGACAGCTCGGGTGCACGCTCGCGCGGAGGGGAATGCTAAAGCGTCGGATGCCGGCGTGAACGAGACGCTCCACAGATTGCGCACCGCCGGTCCCGCGCTGGCCCTGGTGCTCGTCGCGCTGCTCGGCCTGGGCTTCCAGCTGCAACTGCCTCGCGCCTTTCCCTCGGACGCGGACTACCGGGGAGCGGCCGAGGCGCTGGCCCGCGCGAAGGCACCGGGGGACGTGGTGTTCCTCCATCCCTGGTGGACGGAGCGAGCCCGGCTCTTCGTTCCCGCAGACATCCCGGTCGTCGGCTACCTGGGCCACACCTCGGACGATCTCGTCGCCCACCCGCGGATCTGGGTACTGGCCAACGAGCGCCTTCCGCGCACGCCCGATGCCGACTTCCGACGCAACTTCCTTCCCGACCGCACGCCGGCGGGCGAGTCGCGCCAGTTCGGGCCGCTCACCCTCAGCGCGTACCGGAACGGACGCGCGCGCCAGGTTCTCCTCTCGGCCATCGACGCGTTCGACCGGCTGGAGGTCTCGGTCGAGGGACCCGGCGCCGCTCCGCAGCCCTGCCAGCACGCCGGGGGCCGCGTGCGCTGTCCCTTCGACGCCTCGGTCGAGGTCGCCTGGCACGAAGTGCTCTACCAGCCGGTCCGCTGCCTCTTCGTGCTCCCTCCCTCCGGTGGCCGCACGCTGTCCATCCGGCTCCCCGAGTCGCCCGCCGCCGAGGCGCTCCTGCTCGAGTCCGGCATCACCTGGGAGCACGCCTGGCTTCCCGGGCGCACCGACGTCCAGCTCACGCTGGAGAGCTCGACCGGCGCGCTCCACCTCCGCATCCCGGGGGCGCACGAGGGCCTGGTCCGCGGAGAGACGCCGGCGGTGACAGCCGGGCCGTGGACCCTGAAGCTCTCGACCGCCAGCACGCAGGACCGGCAGATCTGCGTCCGCCTCCGCGCGCTCGGAGGCTCACCGTGAGCCGCGCACCCACGGCGCTGGACCGGCGCATCGCGCTGGGGCTGTGGCTCGCGACCTTCGTCGTGCTCTGGGCCACCGAGCGCGCGGTGGGCTTCGTGCGCGACGAGAGCGTGTACTTCGCCGCCGCCGAGCAGTTCGCCCGCTGGTGGGCCCTGCTCTTCCACCGGCCGGCGGCCGCGCTGAGCGACCCGGTCATCGTCCAGGCCTTCGACTTCAACCACGAGCACCCGATGCTCATGAAGTCGCTCTATGGGTGGTCGCACGCGCTCTTCCACCAGACGCTGGGCTGGGTCCGTCCGGCGGCCGGGTTCCGGATCCCCGCCTTCGCGGTGGCCGCGCTCATCCCCGCGCTCCTGCACCTCTGGGGGTCGGCGCTGTGGGGCCGGCGGGTCGGGCTCTTCGCCGCGCTCTGCTTCTTCGTCGTCCCCCGCCACTTCTTCCACGCCCACCTCGCCTGCTTCGACATGCCCGTGGCGGCGATGTGGTTCCTGGTCGTGTACCTCTTCTGGCGCGCCGAGGAGGACCTCCGCTTCGCTCCGTGGACCGGCGTCGCCTTCGGCCTCGCGCTCGCCACCAAGCACAACGCGTTCTTCCTCCCGGTGGTCCTCACGCCCTTCGGCGTCCTCGCGGGCTGGCGCGTCTCCGGCGAGGAGGGCCGCCGCGTGATGGTGCGCATGGCGGAGACGGCGGTGGCCTTCCTCGCCTACGTCGCGCTGCTGATCGTGGTGCTGGGCCGCCAGGGCCTGGTGCAGTCGTGGCAACTGCTCTCACCGCAGACGTTCGGCGTGACGGCGCTGGTGGTGGTGCTCGCCGCGCTGGCACTCCAGCTCCGCCGCAAGGATCCCGCGGCCTTCGTCCCGATCTCCCCGCTGGTCGCGATGGGCCTCCTCGGGCCGGTCATCTTCTACGCGCACTGGCCCTACCTCTGGCACCACCCCGTCGACCGGATGGCCTGGTACTTCGACTTCCACGCCACGCACGTCCACTACGCCTGGACGTACTTCAACGACGTCCTGCGCGCGCCGCCCTTCCCCCTGCCCTACGTCTTCGTGGTGACGGCGATGACACTGCCCGTCTCGCTGCTCCTGCCGATCGGCGTGGGCCTGGCGCGCACCGGGCTCCGCAACCTCGGAGACCTCGTCCCTGCCCTGGGACGGCGCTTCGGGCGAGGGGGGGCAACGGAGTGGTTGCTCGGGGTGAACGCCCTCTTCTCCATCCTCCTGATCAGCCTTCCTGACGTGCCGCACTTCGGAGGGGTGAAGCACTGGCTGCCCTCGATGCCGTTCCTCGCGCTGCTCGCCGGGCGGGAGTTCGATCGTGCGTCAGCCGGACTGTCCTCGGCGCTGGGGCTCACGGCGCGGCGCAGCATCGGGACGAGCGTGGCGCTGGGGGCCATCGTCCTCCTCCCCGCCCTGACGCTGACCATCCATGTGCACCCGTACGGTACATCCGCCTACGGCGAGCTGGCGGGAGGCATCCCCGGCGCGGCCAGCCTCGGACTGCAGCGGCAGTACTGGAGCAACAACGTCACCGGCGTGCTGCCCTGGATCGACGCGCACAGTCGGTCCGGGACGCGACTATGGCTCCATGAGGTCAACGGCCTGTCCTTCCGCGACTACCAGCGCAATGACATGCTGAGGAAGGACGTCATCCCCACGGGCGGCCCCGAGGACGCGGACCTCGCCGCCGTCCAGTACCACCAGGAGTTCCGCGAGCAGGAGGTCTTGGTCTGGCAGGCCTTCGGGACCTGGGTCCCGGCGACGGGCCTGTACCTCGACGAGACACCGCAGGTGGTTGTCTACCGACGCCCCAAGCCCTGACCTTCCTTCGTCGGGGCTGATGCTCGGAGACCTCACCGCCGGAAAGGGGAGAGGCTGTGAACAGTCGTCACGTCGCGGTCGGAGTCTCGCTGGTGGTACTCGCCGCGTGTGGTCGTTCCACCGCGCCGGTCCACCGCGCGGAGCTCCGGCGTATCTCCGGGGACACGATCCAGATCGTGCCCAGCGAAGGTCAGCTGCCGTATTGCCTGGTGTTCACCCACGCGGGGAAGGGCCAGGTCAGGCAGCTCACGATGAGCAAGAGCAACAACTCGGTGAAGTGTCCCGCGGGCGAGCCCGTGCTGGGGCTGACCTACAAGATCCCCGTGGATGAAGGGCCGGTGAAGGTTCACGTCTTCTTCTCCGACCAGCGGCTGGAGGCGGCCATCCTGGCCAACCAGCTCAACGACATGACCAACCCGAGCTTCAACCCCATCGACTTCCGGTTTCCCGGAAGGGTCGTGGTGGAGACCATCGACTTCACCCCGACCACGGGCAGCGAGCCGGAGCCCGGACAGCTCATGCCCAAGCCGTCCCAGCCCGCGGCCAACAACAACCCACGGGGCTGAGCGAGGAACGCCCGCCGGCGAGCGTCAGAACGCCGCGCGGGCGATGGCGAGGAGGTCCGCCTCGGTGGTTGGCCGGGGGTTCCCCTGGTGCGAGGCATCGCGGAACGCCAGCTCGGCGATCCGCGGAAGGTCCGGCTCCTTCACTCCCGCGTGCGAGAGCCGGGTCGGCAGGCCGACGTCGGCCACCAGCCGGCGCACGCGATCGATGGCCACCCCGGCGAGCACGTCCTCCACCGCGCCCGACGGCTCTCCCATCGCGAGCGCGACCCGGGCCAGCCGCGCCTTGCACTCGCCGCGGTTGAAGGCCATCACCGAGGGCAGCACGACGGCGTTGGCCAGCCCGTGGTGGAGGCCCGCCACCGGCGTGAGCGCGTGCGCCAGCGCGTGCGCGTTCCCCAGCCCCTTCTGGAAGGCCATCGCGCCCTCCATCGCGGCGATCATCATGTCCAGCCGGGCCTGGGGGTGGGTGGGCTTCTCCATCACCACCGGCAGCGAGCGCGCCACCCGCCGGATGCCGTCGATGGCCACTGCGTCGGCGAGCGGGTGGAAGCCGTTGCTCAGGTACGCCTCGAGGCAGTGGGTGAAGGCGTCGAGACCCGTCGCGGCCGTCGCCCGCGGCGGAAGCCCGTAGGTCAGCTCGGGGTCGACGATGGCCGCGCGGGGCAGGAGCGCGGGCGCGAAGATGACCGTCTTCCGTTGCGTGTCCTGGAGGAAGGCCACGCCACTGCGGCTCACCTCGCTGCCGGTGCCGGCGGTCGTCGGGATGGCGATGAGCGGCGGAAGCGCATGGGTGACGAAGCGATCGCCGCCGGTCGCATCGTCGTACTGGCTCAGCGGCGGGTTGTGGCTGGTGAGGAGCTGCACCAGCTTGGCCGCGTCGAGGGGGCTGCCGCCGCCGAGGGCGATGATGCCGTCGCAGCCGCCGGTCCGGTACGCCTCGAGCCCGGCGAAGACGTCGGGCTCGGTCGGATCCGGCGTCACCCGGTCGAAGAGGACGTGGACGATGCCCGCCTCACCGAGCACCGCCAGCACCCGGTCCCCGAGGCCGGCCTTCATCACGCCCGCGTCGGTCACCACCAGCGGGCGGCGCATTCCGAGCCGCTGCACCTCGTCGGAGAGCCGCTTCAGCGCGCCGGGCCCGACCACGACGCGGGTGGGCCAGGAGAAGACGGTGATGCGGGGCGTGGCCGGAAGGTCGAAGAACGAGGTGTCCATGGTCAGGCGAGCTCGAAGTAGCGCTCCAGCTCCCAGGTGGTGACGGCCCGCTCGAACTGCCGGACCTCCCAGGTGCGGGTGCGGAGGTAGTGGTCGACGAAGTCCTCGCCGAGAAGCTCGCGGGCGACGGTGCTCCGGTCGAGGAGGGCGATGGAATCTTTGAGGCTTCTCGGCAGCGGTGCGGCGTCGCCGCGGTAGGCGTTGCCGGTGATTGGATCGGGGGGCTCGACCTCGTGCTCGATGCCCCACAGACCGGCGGCGAGCGAGGCGGCCATCCCCACGTAGGGGTTCATGTCCGCGCCGAGGAGCCGGAACTCCACGCGCATCGCCTTGGGGTCGGTGCCGATGACCCGCAGGGCGCAGGTGCGGTTCTCGCGGCCCCAGGTCGCCGAGGTGGGCGCCCAGGTGTTCTCCACGCTGCGCTTGTAGCTGTTGATGGTGGGCCAGTAGAGCGCGGTGAATTCC
>DASXGF010000555.1:0-6550 GCA_036489275.1 Myxococcaceae bacterium
ATGAGCCGGTCGAACAACTTCACCACCGGCCGCATCTACAATTCGGTCATCCAGAAGGAGCGCCGCGGCGAGTACCTGGGGAAGACGGTCCAGGTGATTCCGCACATCACCGACGAGATCAAGTCGGTCATCCGCGCCGCCGCCGAGGGGCACGACGCGATCATCGTCGAGGTGGGCGGCACGGTCGGCGACATCGAGTCCCTGCCCTTCCTCGAGGCCGTCCGGCAGATGCGCTACGACGCCGGGGCGCAGAACGTCGTCTACATCCACCTGACGCTGCTCCCGTACATCGCCGCCGCCGGCGAGGTGAAGACCAAGCCGACCCAGCACTCGGTGATGAAGCTGCGGGAGATCGGCGTGCAGCCGGACATCCTCATCTGCCGCACCGACCGCGAGATCCCTGCCGAGATGCGGCAGAAGATCGCCATGTTCTGCAACGTGGACCCGGGCGGCGTCTTCTGGAGCCCGGACGTGAAGAGCATCTACGAGCTGCCGCTGGAGCTGCACCGGCAGGGGCTCGACGAGCGGCTCTCCGAGGTCCTCAACATCTGGTCCCGCGCCCCGCGGCTCGAGCGCTGGGAGCGCATCCTCGAGAAGGTCTACTCGCCCGGGAAGGGCGAGGTGCGCATCGGGATCGTGGGCAAGTACACGGACCTCAAGGAGAGCTACAAGAGCCTCAACGAGGCCCTGATGCACGGGGGCATCGCCAACGACGTCCGGGTCACCCTGAAGTACGTGGACAGCCAGGAGGTCGAGGCGCAGGGCGTGCCGGCGCTCCTCGGCGACGTCGACGCGGTGCTGGTCCCCGGCGGCTTCGGCGTGCGGGGGACCGAGGGCAAGGTGATGGCGGTCCGCCATGCCCGTGAGCGGAAGGTCCCCTTCTTCGGCATCTGCCTCGGGCTCCAGATGGCGGTGGTGGAGTTCGCCCGGAACGTGCTCGGGCTGGCCGCCGCCAACTCGGTCGAGTTCGACGAGAAGACGCCCCATCCGGTCATCTCGCTGCTCGAGTCGCAGGTCCAGGTCCTGGACAAGGGCGGCACCATGCGGCTCGGCGCGTACGGGTGCGTGCTCAAGAGCGGGACGCTCGCGGCCCGCATGTACGGCAAGGACCAGATCAGCGAGCGCCACCGCCACCGCTACGAGGTGAACAACGCCTACCGGAGCCGGCTCTCCGACGGCGGGATGGTGGTGAGTGGGCACAACGCCGAGCTGAACCTGGTGGAGATGATCGAGCTGCCGGACCACCCGTACTTCGTCGGCTGCCAGTTCCACCCCGAGTTCAAGAGCAAGCCGTTTGCGCCGCATCCGCTGTTCAGCGGCTTCATCCGGGCCGCGGTCGAGCATCGGGACGGCGCCCGTCGATGATCGAGCTCGCCGGGATGAACGTGGGCGAGGGGCAGCCACTCCTCCTCATCGCCGGCCCGGACGTCATCGAGAGCGAGGAGCACGCGCTCCGGCACGCGGGGCTCCTGCGCGACATCGCGGCGCGGCACGGCGTCGGCTACGTCTTCAAGTGCAGCTACGACAAGGCCAACCGGACCAGCGGCAGCTCCTTCCGCGGACCGGGGCTGGTCGAGGGGCTCCGGGTGCTCGCCCGGGTGAAGGAGCAGGCCCGGGTCCCGGTGCTGACCGACGTGCACGAGGTGGCACAGGTCGCGCCGGTCGCCGAGGTGGTGGACGTGCTGCAAGTCCCTGCCTTCCTTTGCCGGCAGACCGATCTGGTGGTGGCGGTGGCCCGGACCGGCCGGGGAGTGAACCTCAAGAAGGGCCAGTTCGTTGCGCCGATGGACATGGCGCAGGCCGCGAGGAAGGCCGTGGAGGCGGGGAACCCGAACGTCCTGGTGACCGAGCGCGGTGCGTCGTTCGGGTATCACAACCTGGTGGTGGACATGCGCGGGCTGGCCCAGATGCGCGAGGCCGGACTGGCGGTGTGTTTCGACGCGACGCACTCGGTGCAGCTGCCGTCGGCGGCGGGGCATGCCAGCGGTGGCGAGCGAAAGTTCGTTCCTGTCCTCGCCCGCGCCGCGGTCGCCGCGGGAGTGGACGCGGTCTTCATGGAAGTGCACGAGAATCCGGAGCTTGCGCCGTGCGACGGCCCGTCATCGCTGACGCCGGCGATGGCCGACGCGCTCCTCGGCCAGCTGGTCGCGATCCGGCGGGCCCTCGGTCAAACCTGACCTGGGCGTCATCAGTGGAATCCTGGCCTGTCGGTCACGCCAGCCGAGCGGGTTGGCAGACCGATCTGCGCCGCACGTCTCGCGCCGCTTGACGCCGATGCCAGTTCCTGACGTGGTGCGATTTTCGCGGGGACAACGGGGGAAGGGCCGAATGGACCAGCTCTACACCACCCACGACATCAGCAGGCTGCTGCAGGTCGATCCTTCCACGGTCAGCAAGTGGATCGACCGAGGCATCCTGCTCGCCTTCCGCACGCCGGGCGGGCACCGGCGAGTCCGCGGGGGCGATCTGCGGAGCTTCCTCATCGCGCACCAGATGCCGCTTCCCGAGGAGCTGGGAAGCCCGTCGGTGAAGATCCTGGTCGTGGACGACGAGAAGCCCGTGCTCGATGCGATGCGCCGCTCGTTCAAGTCCCACACGAACGAGGTGGACCTCACCACCACCTCGAGCGGGGTGGAGGCGCTGCTCCTGGTCTCGGAGCTGAAGCCGCACGGGATGCTGATCGACCTGAACATGCCGGACATGGACGGCTTCGAGGTCTGTCGCCGCATCCGGGCGCGGAAGACGCTGGAGGGGGTCCGGCTCATCACGATGACCGGGCGGCACAGTCCGGAGCTCGTGGAGCAGTCTCTCAAGGCCGGGGCGGTGGCCTGCCTGCCGAAGCCGGTGGAGGTGGAGACGCTGCTCGAGCTGTTCCGCGTCCCGCTGGCGCTGGGGAAGAAGGCGACGGCCTAGAGTCGAATCTCGCCCTCGCCGCTGCTCGCCTCGATGCGGCAGCGGCGAGCCTTCTCCACCAGCTTGGCGACCAGGAGCCTGGAGACGTCCTGCCCGGCGACGGAGAGGACGAGGTTCGTGTCCTTTCCGTTCTCGCCGCGGATCTGGAATCCGTCGGAGAGCTGAAGGCGGTTGCCGGCGATCTTCGCGCCCGGCGCCACGCGGACCTCCCCGCCGAAGCTGGCGGCGGTGCCGGTGACCTTCGAGTCGGCCTCGAGGATGACGTTCCCGTTCACCGCAACGGCGGACTTCACCCGGGCCCCGCGCCGGAGCACCACGTCACCGTCGAGGGCCATGGCGTTCTCCAGCGACTCCCCGGCCTCGACGACCACGGTCTTTCCGCGGCTGACCCGGTCCTTGGGCCCGGCGGAGACCACGCAGTCCTCGGCGAGCGCCGGGGCGGAGACGACGACGGCCAGGAGAACCGGCAGGACACGGATCACGGGCAACCTCCCGGGGGAGCGGGACGCCCGGAAGACGCCTCAGACCGGGAGCGATTTCCCGGGCACGGCGACCGCGCCGGCCGGGCGGCTCGAGGGCCAGAAACCTCGAGGGCTCACGCAGGCTTGCGAGGCGCTCGCCCCGATCCGGGAGCGGGCCCGGCCGCTCAGTCGTCCTCGCGGGCGAGGTTCACCCGCGGTGCGGCTCCGCTCCGGTCCACGTGAACCACCCACGGGCGGCAGCAGACCGGGCAGTCCTCGACGTACTGCTCGACGGTCATCCCGGTCGGCTCGACGTGCACCGTGACCCGCTCACCGCAGTACGGGCAGGGGGCGCCGACGGCGACCCGGTCCGCCGGAGGATGCGCCTCCGCCTCGAGTGGCACCCGGACCTGGGCCGGCGCCGCCTCGCGGAGGGCCAGCCTTTCTTGAAGCTCGAGCACGGTGGACTCCAGCGTCTCCACGTCCACCTGCGAGACCTGCGAGGGCAGTCCCTCCAGGCGCCCCCGCACGCGCCCGAGGATGGTGGCCGCCGGCTCGTGGTGGCCCTCGCTCCACTTCAGAAGCGCCGCGGCGAGCTGGGCCAGCGCCTGGAGGAGGTGACGCTCCGGGCCGTCGCTCCGACGCCACGCGGTCTCGAATGCCTCGTGCGATGCGCGCCAGGTGCCGGTGGCCAGCAGGCGCGCACCGGCGAGAAGCTCGGCGTCGACCTCGGCCGTGGACACCGAGGATCAGGCCCCCGGAGCCTCGGAGGAGAGGACCAGGTCGCCGCGGTGGAGGTACTCCCCGTCGCTGAACGCGCCGTAGAACTCGTCCAGCATCGCGTCGAAGTCCGGGTAGCGCGACTCGCGCCGGTCCTGGGTCATCTTGTCGAAGATGGGGTCGAGCTTGCTGGGCACCTCGGAGTTCACCTCCGAGGGCAGCGGTGAGCGCCGCCCGGGGATGCCGCCGGTGAGCATCTCGTAGAGGAGGATCCCGAGGCCGTAGACGTCCGCCGCCGGCCCGGCGTCCTTCCGGGTGATGAGCTCCGGGGCGAAGTAGCTGAGCGAGCCCGTGCCGACGAAGACGTGGGGCATCCCCTTGCCCGGCTCGACCTCGATGACGCGCGACAGGCCGAAGTCGCCGAGCCTGGCGTTCCCGTAGGTGTCGTAGAGGACGTTCTCCGGCTTCACGTTGTGGTGGGTGAGGCCGGAGGCGTGCGCCGCCCGGAGCGCATAGGAGAGCTGGAGGAAGGTGCGGATCGACTCGGCGACCGGGAGGCTCTTCCCCGCAGCGCGCTCCAGCCGGTCCCGTAGCGAGCCGTGCAGCAGCTCCATCACCACGTACGCGCGCGTGCCGTCGACGGACTGGTCGAGGATGGTGACCACCGCCGGGTGCCTGACCTGCGCCTGCGCGCACAGCTCGCGCTTCAGCCGCTTCAGCACCTCACCGCGCTGCAGGAACGAGAAGTAGCCGAAGATGTCCTTCAGCTCCTTGATGCACACGTCCGTGCCGAGGCCGTTGTGCTTGCCCCGGTGCACGGTGCCCAGCGGGCCACCGCCGAGGGCCTCGCCCCGGGTGTAGCGGCCGTCGAGGTCGAGGCCAGCCTCGGGGGCGGCTGCGCGGCGAATCGGACGGGGAGCAGCAGGGGCAGGAGGTGGGCTCAATTCGGCGGTCTCCACGGAGAGGTCGTCGGTTGCGCTGTCGGTCTCGAAAGGAAGCGAGGCCTCGGCCATGGGCTCGTCCACGGGGGCCAGCTGCTCGCTGAAGAACTCGCCCACCTCGCCCGAGAAGCGGTCCAGGTCGGCGCCATCCACCACCCGCTCACCGGAGTCGGTCAGCTTCAGCTGCGCCTCGCGGTCCATCGCGATGTAGTGGAACTTGCGGAGGAAGAAGAAGTACGCGTCGAACTCGAGGCTCACCGCCGGCTCCAGCGCGGTCTTCACCTCGGCCAGCTTGTTGGAGCGGCCCTGCTTGGAGTTGTCCCGCAGGTTCTTGAGGATGAAGAGGGCCTCGCCGCTCACCGTGTCGCGGTTGAGGACTGCTCGTGTGGCCGTCGTCATTCGTTATCCGGGGTGTGAAACGAGAATGAGACTCTAGCTGATCCCCAGAAGGCGCTTCACCGTCTCGAGGACCTCGGCGAACTTCACCGGCTTCCGGAGGTACACCTCCACACCTTCTGCTCTCGCGCGCGACTCCGCCTCGCGCCCACCTCCGCTGATCGCGATCACAGGGATGTCGCGCAGCTTGGGCTCGGACTTCATCTTCTGGACCAGGACGAAGCCGTCCATCACCGGCATGTACAGGTCGGTGAGCACGAGATGAAAGCCCCCCTCGGCGAGCGCTCGCAGGGCTGCGTGCCCGTCGGCGGCGAAGTGCACCTCGAGCGGCACCTTCCCGCGGAGCTCGGCGGTCGCGAGCTTCTTGAGGACGTAGCTGTACATCTCGACCACCAGCGGGTTGTCCTCCACCAGCAGCACCTTGAAGCCGCCCTCCGGGGCCTGCAGCGCGCGGGTCGCCCGGCCGCCCAGCACGTCGTCCAGGCGGCGGCGATCGGCCTCGTCGGTCACCCGGATGCCCACGCCCCCGGAGGAGTCCCCGCGCGCCGGCCGGACCCAGACCACCTCACCCTCGAGGGCCACCGGCTCGAGCAGCCCGGGGAAGCCCACGGAGAGGTGGACGATCTGGCCCACGGGGAACGTTTCCAGGGTCTGAACGAAGAGCCCGGCGCGGGAGAGGTTCTCGGTGGCGTCGAGGCAGTCGGACCGGTCGCGGAAGTTCACCCGGAGGATGAACGGAGCGCGTGGATCGGCTCGCTTATCTTCCGTGCCCATGAAGAATCCCTATCGTTGACAAGCGGTTCGGTCGTCCCTTACGAAGCGCGGGCCCCATGGCCTCGCCCCTTCTGACGGCCGAAGAGCAGCGGGTCTTCGACGACCGGCTTGCCGAAATTCTCGCGCACTATCCGTCGGACCGGAAGAGCGCGGCGATGCTTCCGGCCCTGCACCTGTTGCAGTCGATGAAGGGATGGCTCCCACCCGACGGCCTGGAGATGGTGGCCCGGAGGCTCGACGTCTCCCCGGAGCGCGCCTACGAGGTCGCCACCTTCTACGTGATGTTCCACACGAGGAAGCCGGGCAAGTTCGTGGTGGACGTCTGCACCAACCTTTCGTGCTCGT
>DASXGF010000568.1:0-5408 GCA_036489275.1 Myxococcaceae bacterium
GTGCGGCATCAGCTTCACGCCACCCGGGACCTTCACCCGGATCGTGTACGGCCCCTTCTCCGCCGGGTGTCCCACGACGACCGCGAGCCGCACCGTTGGCGGAAACGCCGGAAAGGGTCGCCAGGGGATGTCCTCGGGGAGGATGGCCTTGAACTCGTCCTGTCCCGGCTGATGGTGTCGGACTTGCGCTCTCATCGGATCGAGCTTCCGGTCATGGGCGGTGCAGCGAGCCTCACCGCGCGGGCGGCGTCGAGCCACGTCCGGGAAGCCGTTCCCGGATCTCCTGGAACGTCCACCCGTTCCCATCGGGGTCGCTGAACGTCGCGAAGGAGGAGTAGCTCTTCCGCTCGGGGTCCGGTCCGGGAAGGGGCGCGGCCAGCGGCGCCGGCGTGTGGAAGACCTCGGACACGGTGACACCGCGTCGCACGAGGTCGGCGCGGGCGGCCAGGACGTCGTACACGATGAGCAGGAGTCCCTTGGCCGATCCCGGAGCCGACGGCGTCAGTCCCTTGCCGATCCAGATGGAGGCATCCGATCCCGGCGGCGTGAACTGCACGACCCGCTTGTCACCACTGACGAAGTCGGCGTCGAGCCGCCACCCGAGCTGCTCGTAGAAACGCTTGGCCCGATCGACGTCGGAGACCGGCACGGTCACGACTTCCAGCTTCATGTCCATCAGAACCCTCCCATCCGGGGGCGGCGATGATTGCCTCAGGCGCCGGAGACGTTCCACGTCCCCGGGCCGCGCTTCGGCGAATCATCCGCGACGTGACACCGCGCGGACCCGCGGCTGCGACGGTCGGGGTGCCCGGATTCCCCGGGTCGAGGGGAAGGGCCGTGCCAGCGAGAGCTGCCCGGCAACAGCGCGAGCGATGCGCGGGTCGTCGGCCCAGAAGCGTGCGAGGTGCAGCCGCTCGCGTCGCGCGTCGAGGAGCTCGGGCAGCTCGACCGAGGTGTGCAGGCCCCGGCCGAGAAAGAAGGGGACGACGGCCACCTCCCCGTCGATGCGGTCGAGCGCCTCCTCGAGGCGCGGTGTCTGGTGGGCGAGGAAAACCGCGATGACGCGCTCGAAGCCCCCCGCCTCCTCGAGACGGCGCACCTGCACGTGGAGCGACTGGCTCCAGGCCGGGTCGGGGCTGCCGTGCCCGACCACGACGACCGTGCCCTTGCTCCCCGCGAGGCACTGCAGGGCGCTGTCGCGGATCGCCGCGGTGACCAGCGTGTGGTCCCCGAGTGGCTCGCCGAGGGAGATCCGTACGGCCGGATGGCCATCGGCCCAGCGCTCCAGCCGTTCCCGGAGGCGCAGCGCGAGCGCACCGACCATGCCCAGGAAGTACGGCTGGACGAGGATCTCGGAGGCGTCCAGGGCGAGGCGGTCCAGCGTCTCGGTCAGATCCGCCTGACCGGACGGCTCGACGACCGGGAACCCGGTGATCGCCGCGACCGTTCGTGCGAGCCGGGCCAGGTCCGCGCCCACCGCCGGGAGCCGGCTTCCATGGCCCACGATGACCACCGCTGGATCACGCCGTCCGGACATCCCGAGAGTCCCTCCCGAGGAGTGCCTCGCGCCATCCACCGAGGTCGCCGGCGAGCCGCACCACCTCGCCCACCACCAGCAGAGCGGGCGTGTCGACCCGCTCGCGGTCCGGGCTCCCGGCCAGCGCCCCCAGCGTCGAGAGGAGGGTCCTCTGACCCGGGAGCGTGCCGCGCGTGACGATGGCCACCGGGCATTCCGCTTTACGTCCCGCCTCGAGGAGCGCAAGGGCGATCGCGGAGACCCTGGAGCCGGCCATCAGCACGACCAGGGTCTGGACGGCGCTCAACCCCGCCCAGTTCACCGCTTCGGCCCCCTCGGCCAGGTGACCCGGAACGATGGCCACGCTCGAGCTGACTCCCCGGTGGGTCAGGGGAATGCCGGCCGACGCGGGGACGGCCAGCGCCGAGCTCACGCCGGGGACGACCTCCCACGCGATCCCCGCCCGGGTCAGTGCGAGCGCCTCCTCGCCGCCGCGGCCGAAGAGGAACGGGTCGCCTCCCTTCAGGCGAACGACCCGCCGGCCCCCGCGCGCCTCGGAGACGAGGAGGGCGTTGATCCATTCCTGCGACGCTCCGCGGCGCCCGGCGCGCTTCCCCGCATCGATCCGTCGGGTGCCGGATCCACAGAGGGCGAGGATCTCCTGGCTGACCAGGGCGTCGTGCACCACGACGTCGGCCTCCTCGAGGCGGCGGAGCGCCCCGAGCGTCAGCAGCTCGGGGTCGCCCGGACCGGCGCCGACGAGAGAGACCATGGCCTGGCGAGACCGGCGCATGGTCAGAGCTTGAAGACTGCCGCCGCGCCGGCGACCAGCCCGAGCGTCACGACGGTCACCGACAGCTCGGCAAGCGCTCCGACGACGAAGGGCCGCAGCCCCTGCCGCCGCAGCTCGCGGAAGTCCGTCTTCAGCCCGACGCCGGCGAAGGTGAGCAGGAACGCCCACCGGGACAGGTTGGCCAGGGCGGCACTCTGTCCCTTGTCGAAGAGCCCGGCCGTCGCGAGGGCGGAGATGACCAGGAATCCGAGCACGAACTTCGGGAACTTCTCCCAGAGGAATCGTGCCTTGTTCGTGACCTGCTTCGCCTGGCCGCGAGCCGCCCAGTAGAGCGCATAGCCCAGCACGACGAAGCCGATCGTGGCGTTGCGGGTGGACTTGGTGAGCACCGCGACCTTCCCCGCGGCGTCCGAGTAGAGCGCTCCGGCCGCGGCGGCCTCCGCGGTGTTGTCCACCGCCAGTCCTGCCCAGAGGCCGAAGGCGTGGTCGGAGAGGCCGAGGGCGTGGCCGATCAGCGGGTAGGTGAAGAGGCCGAACGCACCGAGGGCCAGGATCGCGGCGATGGCGAAGGTCGCGTCCTCGTCGTCGGCCTCGATCGCACCTTTGCCGGCGATGATCGCCGACACGCCGCAGATGGAGGAGCCCATCGCCAGGAGGCTGATCAGCTTCGGCTTCAGCCGGAACGCGCGGCCGAGCGCGGTCATGATCGCGATGGCCACCACCAGCTCGACCGCCACCAGCGCCAGGCTGATGCCTCCCAGCTTCACCACGTCACCGAGGAGGAACCGCGCGCCCAGCAGGACGATCCCTGCCTTGAGCCAGAACTCGTAGGTGGCCACGCCGGCCCGGAAGACCTTCGGCACCCCGACCGTGTTGGCGATGATCAGCCCGAAGAGGATCGCCCAGAGGACGTACTCGATGTTCGGCAGCGCCTGGTGGTGGGCCTTGCCGTAGGCGCGGATGCCCTCCTCGGCGAGCTTTCCCAGGTAGCCGATGACGAGCAGCAGCCCGATGCCCGGGAGCAAGGCGAGGAACCGTTCCGGCAGCTGGATGGGCCTCGACGGCTCGAGGACGGCGGTGGGCGTCTCGGTCACCATGGCACCCTCGGGATGGCGCGCACGGCGACCAGCAACGTGAGGACCGCGGCAAAGAGCACCGCCCAGGTGTCGAGCGTCAGCCGGAATCGGCGGCTCGGCGGAGAAGTCGGGGATGGAGTGGCTTCGGACACGACGGTCAACCTCCTGATGCGGGAAAGAGTGTGCGGATCGCCCAGTCCCCGAAGGCCTCGGCCCCCTGGCGCTCGTGACGCCAGCGGGTGAGTACCTCGGAGAGGAGCGCGGGAAGGGCGGAGAGCGGCACGTCGTCGCGCCACAGACGGGCCAGGCGTGTCCCCTCGAAGCTCCCGCCCAGGTAGACCGAGTAGAGGACGAGGCTCCGGCCCACGATGCCCACCTCGGCGGTCGAAGGTCGCGAGCACGCGTTGGGGCAACCGCTGATGCGGAGGGACACGTGATCGCTCCCGTGGCCGAGCCGCTCGAGCTCGCCGAGGAGCTGCGGGAGCACGCGCTCCGCCTCGGCGACGGCCTGACCACAAGTAGGCAGGGCGGGGCAGGCGAGGGCGAAGCGCCGGAGGGGCATCCGCGGCGGCTCGGGGCTCACCTCGTGACTCGTGAGGATCCGCTCGATCTCGTCCCGGTCGCGTTGCTCGAGGTTGGCGAGGACGATGTTCTGCTGCGGGGTGAGCCGCAGCTCGGGACGGAACCGCTCGACGAGCGTGCGCAGCGCCCCGCGCACGCCGTGCCCGTCGTCGTCGCGGATCCGTCCGCTGTCGACGTGGAGGCCGAGCAACCAGCGCCCGTCTGCCTGGGCGTGCCAGCCGAGGTGATCCTCCACCCGGTAGCGGGGCACCGGGGCAGGTGGGCCGAGGCGTCGTCCGAGCTCCGCTTCCACCCGACCTCGGAACCAGGGCACGCCCCGCTCGGCGAGCACGTATTTCAGGCGCGCGTGCTTCCGGTTCGAACGGTCTCCGGTGTCCCGGTAGACGCGCGTGGCGGCCTCGAGCGTGGCGATCGCCAGCTCCGGTTCGAGGAACCCGATGCGATCGGCGAGCCTCGGAAACGTGGCCGCGTTCCCGTGCGTGCTCCCCAGGCCTCCACCGGCGAGCAGGTTGAAGCCACCCAGCCGTCCACCGTCGTCGAGCACCGCCTCCAGCGCGAGGTCGTGGGTGAAGACGTCCACGCAGTTGTCGTGCGGCAGGCCGATGGCGGTCTTGTGCTTCCGAGGCATGTATGTCGCGCCGTAGAGCGGCTCGGTGCGCGAGGGAGTGACGGGGTCGCGCGTGCCGTCGTCGCGGACCCGCTCCCCGTCGAGCCAGAGCTCGTAGTAGGCCGTCGATGCGGGCATCAGCCTCGCGCTCACCTCACCGGCCAGCGCCTGCACGTCGAAGGCGCTCCCGGGGACCAGATCCGCCACCGGGCAGGCCACCGTGTTACGACCCACGTCGCCGCAGCCGCCGTAGGTGGTGACCCACCGCTCGTTCAGCGCGCCGATCAGCGGTTTCAGCTTCGGCTTTCCGACGCCGTGGAACTGAAAGTCCTGACGGGAGGTGATGCGGAGCGTTGCGTTCCCGAAGCGATCCGCGAGCTCGTCGGCCAGGAGGTACTGCTGGGCGGTGAGTCGCCCGCCGGGGAACTTGGTGCGGACCATGAATTCCCAGGCCCGGTCGTTCTTGCCGAGCTTGCGGCTCTTGCGGAGGTCGCGATCGTCCTGCTGGTAGGAACCGTGGAACTTGAGGACATGCGTCGCGTCCTCCGACAGGTGGTCCAGCGCAGGGTTGCGGACCTCGCCGAACAGCGTTCCGCCGAGCCCGTCGCTGGCGATCTTCACCTCCTCGACGTGACTGGGCGGAGGAACAGGGTCCGGGGGAGTGCGGAGCGTCGTCATAGGGTGCTGCCTCGGAGAGACGCGTTCGCCCGAGGGCGGACGGGGGCTGGGTTGGTGGACCGGGGTCCCGAGGTGCGGCGGATCCGTCGAGGGAGGACGGGGCGCCTAGCGCGACCGACGTCGGGCTGCCGACATCAGGTCAACAACAACAACAGC
>DASXGF010000616.1:0-3097 GCA_036489275.1 Myxococcaceae bacterium
CTCCAGATCACGCCCCGCCCGCAACGACGCAGCCTGCTCGAGCGCGGCCCCAGCCGCCTGGAGATCTCCGTTGCTCCAGGCGAGGTCGGCCCGGGCGAGCGCCACCTGTGCCTCGAGCGTGGGGCGGCCGGAGACGAGCGCATCGGCACGGTCGAGCACCTCGCCGGCCTCGGACGGGCGGCCGATGCGCCGGAGCAGCGCGGCCTCGGCCAGCGGGAAGTCCGGCTCGTTGGGCTGCAGGCGCGCGCAGGTGCGGAGTAGCTGCAGCGCACGCGGAGGATTGGTGTTCGATTCCGCCCGCGCCTCCTCGGCGAGCCTCGCCACCTCCCGTGCGCAGGGGCGACGGAAGAGGCTCTGCACCCTGAAGCGGGCGAAGGCGCGGTTCACCGCGCTCTCATCGAGAGGAAGTCCGTCGAGCATCCGCTCCCACTCGGTCACCAGCGTGTCCAGGCTGCGCCCGTAGATGCCCGAGAAGTCGGCGTGGGCCAGCAGCCGCTGAAGCTTCTCGGTGCCCTGCGTTTCTTGAAGGTAGCGGAGGAAGCTGCCCGCCGCGGTGTACGCGCGCGTTGGAGCCGCGGTCCAGAAGCCAGCCGGGCCGAGCAGGCCGCGGAGATCCGGCATCAGCCCCTGGCGTCGCATCCCGGCGGCCCAGGAGTGCAGGGGCAGCTCTCCCGGTGCATCGTCCGCCGCCACCGCCACTCCCTCCACCACGCCCATCACCGGCACGCCCCAGCGCGAGGTGACGCGGAACGGGCCGCTGCCGAATGCGCCGGCGGCGACGTGGGCGAGCTCGTGCTTCAGGGTGGGGTGAGGGAAGGGCGCGTCGTTGAGGAACACGCTGCCGAGCCAGGGCTTCGCGAACTGCGTGCCGCCGGCGCCGACCCAGCGGCGCTTCTCCTCGGGAGAGCGGAAGACGACGACCCGGACCATCGGCGGCGGGGCGCCGAAGAAGCGTGACAGCTGCTGGAGGCGGAACTCGACGTCGCGCCGGAGCCGCTCCACCTCCTCGGGGAGCTTCTCCCGCGGATAGAGGATCTCCGCGTGCTCGGTCTCGGCCCGTCCCCCGAGCACCGCCCGCACCGCGGCGTCCGAGCTGCGGAAGCCGAGCGAGACTGCGCTCACCTCCAGCACGGCGATTCCCAGGGCAGCCACGACCAGCGTCGCGAGCACCCGCGTCCGGTGACGGGGATGCGTCGGCCCGGGGGCGGAGAAGATGGCCGCGGTGCAGGTGGTGAGGACCACGGCCCAGAGCACCGTCTCCAGCCGGAACCACCACAGCGACGCGGGGACCTGGACCGCCTCGTCGTAGAGCGGTCCGGGGAACATCCCGAGGAAGAAGTTGAAGGCGAACACCTGCGGCCCGAGCACCAGCGGCCAGACCGTCCACGCCACGGAGGCCAGGAGGAGCAGGACGTAGAGCGCGATGGCCCGGCCCCGCGCCGGGAACGCGGTGCGGCAGAACGCTCCCGCCCCGGCAGCCAGGAGCGCCGCCGGGAACACCAGCAGCGGAAAGAAACCAGCCTGCGCGAACGGGCTGCAGTGGGTGGTCAGGGTGGCGCGGAGCACCGCGACGACGAACGGCACCGTGGCCGCCGCCGAGAGCAACAGGGTGGCTGCACCCACCGCGCGGGCTGCCGCCGTCCCCGGTCCGGGTGGGGGGAGGCGGGGCACGCTCGGGCGGGGCACCTTGCGCAGCTCGTCGGCCGCCGTGGCTCCGGTCCACCCGCCGAGGAGGGTGCAGAGCGCGGACACGGCGAGCCCCAGCTCGAGGCCGGGCAGCTCGAACAGGGGGAGCAGCACCAGCGCCGAGCCCCCGACCGCGACCACGATGGCGGAAATCCACCCGGCGGGTCGTCGGAGCAGCTCCCGGGCCGAGCGCACGACGGGCGGCATCGTTGTCCGTATACTCCGGCCTTGCTCCCGTGACGGAACCAAAGACGGAAGAGCGCACCCACCCGCGGGCGCCGATCGAGCTCAAGGTCGACTACAAGAAGCTGAACAGCTTCTTCGCCGACTACACCCGGAACATCAGCAAGGGTGGCACCTTCATCAAGACGCGCAAGCCGCTTCCGGTGGGCACGCGCTTCCTCTTCAAGCTGTCCATTCCCGGCCGGGACGACCCTTTCGAGCTGCTGGGAGAGGTGGCGTGGAGCAGCTCCGAGGGTGACGATGCGGGGATGGGCATCCGCTTCGTCTATGCCGACGACACGCAGCGCTTCGCCTTCGAGGACGTGGTGGAGCGGCTGATGAGCGACAGCCTCGGCCGCGAGCTGACGCTGCGGCTGCTGAACAAGGCAGGCGGGGGATGAAGGCGCTCCTCGCCGGCCTTCTCCTGGTCGCGGCGCCAGGGGGCGCGCAGCGCGCCGCGCCGCAGTCGACGGCGGTGGACCCCAGCGCCGAGAGCTACGACGGCCCTCTGCCGGACCGTGGGGCGCTGGTGCTCCGCGACGCGTTCGGCGGAAACCACCGGCTCACCGTGGAGATCGCCGACACGTCGCCGCTCCGCACCCGGGGGCTGATGTGGCGGAGCGAGCTCCCCGAGGGGACGGGGATGCTCTTCATCTTCCCCGACGAGGTGGTGCAGAGCTTCTGGATGCGCAACACCCTCATCCCGCTCGACATGCTGTTCATCGACAAGCGGGGCAAGGTGGTGGGGGTCGTGCAGTGGGCCGAGCCGAGGACGCTCAGCTCCCGCACCGTGGGAAAGCCCTCGCTCTACGTGCTGGAGGTGCCGGGCGGCTGGACGTCCAAGAACGGCGTCCGGGCGGGTTCCACCGTCGAGCTGGAGGGGACGCTCCGGAGCCGGCCGGGACAGCCCTGAGAAACGGGAGTCCTAGGTTCCGCCGTCACCGCCGCGGGCGCAGAAGAAGGCCGAGCGGCTGTTGTTGAAGTACTCCTGGCACTTCACCGGGTCCTTGCAGATCTCGGCGATGGTGTCGTTGTCGAGCACCAGGGCCCGGCAGGCCATGATCATCGACGGGTCATTCTGGAGATCCTGGTACTGCGGGGTGCAGCCGCTGGTGTTGCCCTGCGCGCAGGCGTGGCTGCAGTAGCCGGTGGCGGGCTCGGCCAGCACTTGCGCGTTGGCCGTGGCCTG
>DASXGF010000682.1:0-2456 GCA_036489275.1 Myxococcaceae bacterium
GACTGTCGGGCGCCATGGTGTCGTGTGCGTAGTCGTAGTCGTCGGTGCGCAGCGCTCTTCCCGCGATGTGGATCAGCTGTTCGAGGAGTGGGCGGGCCTCGTCGTCCGGCAAATCGACGGTGAAGCCCACGTGGCGGACCACCGCCAGCACGTCGACCGGCTGCTGCTGCAGCACGAGGTGGAACACGTCGCGGTGCCCCTGGAAGAACTCGCGGCTGAAGCGCTTCACGCTCCCGAAGTCGAGCACGCCGAGGCGGCCGTCCGGCATCACCAGGAAGTTTCCGGGATGGGGATCGGCGTGGACGGTGCCGTCGACGAGGAACGAGCCGTGGATCGCGCGAATCAGCAGGCCCGACACCCTGAGCCGCTCGGCGTTGTCCGCCTGCGAGGCGAGGAACGCCTTGAGCGTCTGGCCCGGGAGGTACTGCATCGTCAACACGCGGCTGCTGGTGCGCTCGTCGACGATCTCGGGGACAACGACGTCCGGTAGCGCGGCGGACGCCGTCGCGAACTCCCGCGCCAGGCGACCCTCGCGGGAGTAGTCGAGCTCGTGGGAGAGCTCCTCGGCGAGCTCGCGGAAGTACTGCCGCCCATCGAGCGCGCGGTGGGTGAGCGCCATGGTTCTCACCACCAGGCCCAGGTTGTCGATGTCGCTGCGGAGCGCCTGATCGATGCCCGGGTACTGGACCTTCACCACCACGTCGCGGCCGTCGTGCAGCTTCGCGCGATGGACCTGCCCGAGGCTGGCGGCGGCCATGGGCTCGCGACTGAACTCGGCGAAGAGCGTCTCGGGGCTGCCGCCCAGCTCGTCCTCGAGGACCGCGGCCACGCGCTCGTAGGGCATGGGGGGCGCCTCGTTCTGGAGCCGGGCCAGCACCGCACGCACCTCTGGAGGGAAGAGGTCCGGATCCATGCTGGCCACCTGACCGAGCTTCATTGCCGCGCCCTTGAGGTCGCCGAGGGTCTCCACCAGCTTCTCGGCGGTGCCCTTCGAGAGGTCACCCGGGTTCGCTCCGGCCAGACGCTTCACGCCGCGGGCGAGCACGTCGCCGCCGAGCTGAGCACCGAGGCCAGCGAGCTTGCGAAGCCGGGCGAGTCGTGAGGACGGTGGCCCGTCCGGTACCTTGGCCATGAGGCTCTGGGAGACATAACGCCCCGGCGGTCGTCCTGCGGGGCCGATGGAAGGTCCACTGATGCCAGCATGTCGCCAGGGCGAGAGACCGTGGTACGCCACGGGCCCGTGGATCCGTCGGGACAGGCGTCGGGGCCGGAGAGCTGGGGGCGGTACCCGCGGGTGTCGCAGGCCGCGGTGCCGCTGGCGTGGGTGGACGACCCGCTTCCCTCAGGGGCGCCGGTGCTCGCCCACGGGATGGGGCGCAGCTACGGCGACAGCTGCCTGAACGCCGAGGGACCGGTGCTGCTCACCCGGGCGCTCCGGCGCTTCATCTCCTTCGACGCCGAGGCCGGGGTGCTGCGGGCCGAGGCGGGAGCGTCCCTGGGGGAGGTGACCGACCTGGTGCTGCCGCGGGGCTGGCTACCGGTGGTCGTGCCGGGGACGCAGTTCGTGACGCTCGGCGGGGCGGTGGCGAACGACATCCACGGGAAGAATCACCACCGCGCCGGCTCCTTCGGGCGCCAGGTCCGCGCGCTCGAGCTCCGCCGGAGCGACGGGAGCGCGAGCACCCTGCATCCGGGAGATCCGCTCTTCGCCGCGACGGTGGCCGGGCTCGGCCTGACCGGGCTCATCACCTGGGTGGAGCTGCAGCTGGAGCGGGCGCCGAGCGGGTGGGTGGACGCAGAGGGGATTCGCTTCGCGTCGCTGGAGGAGTGCGAGGCGCTGGACGAGGCGTCGCAGGAGACGCACTCGTACACCGTGGCGTGGATCGACGGGCTGGCCCGGGGGCGGGCGCTGGGGCGAGGCGTCTTCTTCCGCGGCAACATCGCCGAGGGTCCAGCCAGGGCGCCGCGGCGGCCACGACCGAGGAAGGTCCCCTTCGAGGCGCCGGAGTTCCTGCTCTCGCCTTTCCTTCTGAGGACGTTCAACGCCCTCTACGACCATCTGCCGCGGTGGAAGGCTCGCCGGTCGATCTGGAAGTTCTTCCATCCGCTGGATGCGCTCGGAGGATGGAACCGGCTCTATGGCCGGCGAGGCTTCTTCCAGCACCAGTCGGTGGTTCCGGAGATGGAGGGAGTGCGGGCGCTGCTCGCGCTCACCTCGACGCGTGGACAGGGCTCGTTTCTCTCGGTGCTGAAGCGCTTCGGATCGCTTGGGTCGCCGGGCATGCTCTCCTTTCCCCGGCCGGGGTGGACCCTGACCGTCGACGTTCCGAACCGGGGCGAGGAGACGCTGATCTACCTCGACGAGATGGACGCGGTGGTCCGGACCTATGGCGGGGCGATCTACCCGGCGAAGGACGCGCGGATGTCCGGCGAGACGTTCCGCCTCGGCTATCCGC
>DASXGF010000690.1:0-5070 GCA_036489275.1 Myxococcaceae bacterium
GCGCTCCCGAGCCCCTCGAGCTCTCCCAGCGCCTCCACGGCCACCACGCGGACCTCCGCCACCGAGTCCTTCGCCGCGCGGGACAGCGCCGGGGCTGCCTTCGGATCCTCGAGCCGCCCCAGCGCCCGTGCCGCCTCGGCCCGGATCGCCGGCTCGGCGTCGGTGAGCGCCGAGGAGAGGGCGGGGAGCGTCCGCGGATCCTCGATCGAGGCCAGCGCCCGCAACGCGGCGTGGCGGACGTCGGGGACGGCGTCGGTGAGCGCTGCTCGCGCGACCTCGATCGACGCCGGATCCTCCAGCCGGGCCAGGGACTCCAGCGCGGCGGTCCGGACGTCCGCGTCCTTGTCCTTCGCGAGCGCGGTGAGCGCGGGGGTCGCCTTCCGGTCCTCGATGTCCCCAAGGGCCGAGGCCACCGCGGCCCGGACCGAGGCGTCCGGATCCTGCCGGCGCGCCAGCAGTGGCTCGACCGCCGCGGGATCCTCGGAGGACCCGAGCGCCTCGGCCGCCGCCCTCCGCACCCCCGCGTCGGCGTGCTGGAGCGCTCCCTTCAGCGCCGGGGTGTTTCGCAGGTCCTCCGACCGCCCGAGCGCCCAGGCCGCCGCGACGGCCACCGCCGGTGTCCCGTCCTTCAGTGCCGCAACGAGGCCATCGCGTCCTGCGCCCTCGCCATGCACGCCGAGCCCGAACGCCGCCGCCTCGCGCGTGGCGGGCGTCGGCGAACGGAGGCCTGCCGTGAGCCGGGTGAGCGCGTCCGGCACGGGACTGTCCCCCAGCCAGGTCGCGGCCGCGCGGCGCACGCAGCCCCTCGGGTCGCCGAGGGCGTCACCGAGCAGGCCGATGGCGTCTGGGTTCTTCACCGGCCCTCGACCGAGCGCTGGCAGCGGCTCCTCTCCGGCCAGCCGCTGCCGGCCCGACTCCCAGAAGCCCTGCCCGAGCCGATCCGCAGCCAGGGTGCACAACCGGCCGTCGCCGCCGCGCAGAGCCTCGAGGGCGGCGCGCACCTCGGCCTCGCTCGGCCCGGGATGGGTGAAGGCGCGCATCCCGTGCGATCGGTGGTGGCCCTTGACCTTGTGCTTGTGGTCGCGCGCGTGCGCGGTTGCCGCGCCGGCCAGGAAGACCAGCGCCCACGTCGCCAGGGCCCGGCGCATCAGTCCCTCTGGCCGAGCGCCTGGGCCGCGGCGCGCCGGACGGTGACGTCCTTGCTCTGCATCGCGGCGATCAGCGCCTGGAGTGCCGCGCCGTCGCGGATCTCGGAGAGGGCCTCGACCGCGCTGCCTCGCACGTCCGCGTCCCCGTCCTCGAGCAGCGCCTTGAGCTGCGGCACCGACTTGGCGTCGCGGATCTGCCCCAGGGCTTCTGCGGCCTGCTGGCGGACGTCGGCGCTCGGGTCGCGGGTGGCGTCGATCAGCCCCTGGGGGGCGGCCTTGAGCTCCAGCTGACCGAGTCCTGCCGCGGCGGCAGCGCGGACCTCGGCGTTCTCGTCCTTGAGCGCCGAGACCAAACCCTCCTGCGCCGCCGGATCACGGTAGCGGGAGAGCGCGCGGACCGCCCGGGCGCGGATCTCGACGTTCGGGTCCTTCACCAGCTTGGACAGAGGCCCGAGCGCGCGCTTGTCGCCGCGGGCCGAGAGACCCTCCATCGCGGTGAGACGGACCCGGGCGTCGGAATCGCCGAGCAGCTTGATGAGCGGCTCCCCCGCGGCTGGCTCGTCGAACGAGAGGAGCGCCTCCGCTGCCTCGCGCCGCACCGCGGGGTTCGCATCGCCCGCCGCACGGCTCAGGGCGGGGATGGCCTTGGCGTCGCCGATGTTCCCCAGCGCCTCGATCGCCGAGCGCTTGACCTCGGCGTTCCCGTCGTTGAGGAGGCCCGAGAGCGGGTCGACCGAGCGCGGGTCGCCGATGCGGCCGAGCGACTCCGCCGCGGCCTGGCGAACGCCCGGGTCGGCGTCCTTGAGCGCGCCGATGAGGGCGTCGACGGTCTTGGGGTCGGCCGGAGTCCCGTCCTTGCCATGGCGGCCCTTCCCCTTCCGGGCCTTGTACTTGTAGTGGGCAGTGGCGTCACGCGCCCGGCGCTCGGCGTCGCGCGCCATGCGCTCGGCGTTGCGACGGATCTGCTCCATCTCCGCGGGCGTGGGCACGGAGGGCGGAAGCGGGGCCATGGGCGCGCGCGGCGGGGTGGGCGGCACCGGCGCGGCGAACGCCACCATGGACACCGGCGGCACCATGGGAACGCTCGAGACCGAGGCGACGACCGGGGTGGAGGCCACAGGCGCAACCAGGCGGAGCGCGCGGGTGGGGTTCGGGGCGGGAGCGCGGCGGTGCGTCGGCGGCGCGCTCTCGGTCGACGGCGGAGGCGCAGCGTCGGGCGCCGGGGACGGAGCAGGGGCCCTGGCGGGGTCCGGACGTGGAGCGGCCGGGCTCGCCCCGGAGTCCCGGGTGCTGCCGCCACCCGCGGAATCGTCCCCGTTTCCCTCGAGGACCTCGCGGTCCAGCGACTGGACGGCGAGCTGCACCTTCTTGCGCTCGACGGTCCCCTGCTCGGGGGCGGCCCGAACGCCGGGGGCGATGAAGACGGTGAGAAGCAGGAGCAGCGCCATTCCACCGACGTGCCAGGGCCGCAGGCGCTCGACCTCCTCGGCGCTCCGGTCCAGCAGGCGGGTGACACGGGCGAGGAGCTGGCTCGGGTGCTCGGCCATGCCGGCGAGCGGAAGCGTCGTCGCGCGCCCGTCCAGCCAGGCCGCGACCGAGGCGAGACCGCGGGCGACGTCGAGGCCCGAGCCGTTGCGCGCGGCCGCCCAGTCGTCGCAGAGGAACTCGGCCACCTCCTGCATGCGGGCGCGGGCGAGCCGGTTCAGGGGCTGGAAGAAGAAGAGCTGCTCCAGCACCGAGCCCACGACGAGCCACACCGGGTCCAGCCGTCGCAGGTGCGCCAGCTCGTGCGCGAGCACGCTGCGCTGCTGGGCCGCATCCAGCTCGAGGAGCGCCTGTGCGGGGAGGCAGATCTCGGTCCAGCCGAGGGCCACCGGGCTGCGAAGACCGTCGGCGGTGGTGAGCCGGATCTCCCGGTCGTGTCCCACGTCACGGCAGAGGCCCTCCAGCCGGGCGCGCACCAGCGGGTCGAGCACCGGCGCCCGCTCGCCGAGCGCCGTGAGGAGGCGCGCCCGGAGCACCGCCAGGCGGAGCAGGAACGCGCTGGCCACGACGGCCCAGCCCAGGAAGGCGAGGCCGGCCGGAGAGAGGCGGGGGACGGCGAGCGTCTGCGGCGGCACGGGGAGGGCCGGCGACGGAACGGGAACCATGGCGGAGACGGGCGCGGTGGCCACGGACGGCGCCGCGGGGACGGCCGGAACCGCGGGCATCGCGTCGGCAGAGGCCGCGGCGTGCGGCGCATGGGTCCGTGGGCCGGCCTGCGGATGAACGCGCGGGCCGCGGCTCACGATGGCGATCTGTCCCGCCTCGGAGGGCGCGCTCGGGGTTGTGCGGGACACATCGGGCAAGGCCGGGGTCCGGAGCTCGGCGGCGCCACCGAAGGGCGTCAGCCCGGCGGCGAGCTGGAGCGTCGCGGTGAACAGGCCGCCCACCAGCGCGGTCCGCCAGGCCAGGTCGCGGAGCCGCAGCGAGCGGAGCAGCCCCGCGCGCTCGGCGAGCCAGACGCTCCCGATGAGGGCGGTGCTGTGGACGGCGTAGGTCAGGAGCCAGGCCGCCCCGAGCGTGGCGGCCAGTGACAGGAGCGTTCCCACCATCCCGGCGTTCATCGCGCCCCTCGCTTTCCGGTGTGCTTCTCGGCGTGGGCGATCAGCGCGCGCACCTTCTCCAGGTCGCCCGGCCGGACGCTCCCCACATCGAGCAGATGACTCATGAGGGCTGCCACGTCACCCCCGAAGAGCAGATCCGTCAGCTCACTCACCATCGAGCGGCGGACCTCGCCCTCCGAGACGCGCGCCCGGTAGACGTATTGCCTGCCCTGGGTCGTGTGGCTCACAACCCCTCGTTTTTCCAGGCGACTTAGGAGGGTGGCGATGGTGGTGGGGGCCAGGTCCCGGGCCGGGCGGAGCGCCTCGGCAATCTCGGCGACGGTGGCCTCCCGCCGGTCCCAGAGGACGCGCAGGAGCGCGAACTGGAGGTCCGTGAGCTGGGTGGCGTCGGGCATGGAGGCTCCTCTCGGCTTCGTCGACAGATGTAATACTACGTCTGTAGACGAGTCAAGCCCCCATCGATTGCGCGCCGGCGGCGAGTGACCGGAACCGGGAACGCGGTGCGGCACTGGCAGTCCGACGAACCGTTCCTTCTACGGTCCCGGATGGGTCCGTGAAGAGCCCGCGGACGCCGTGCGAGGCGACTCAGCCCGCGGGGGCGAAGATGCTCCGGTGGACGCGCCACGTGCCGTCCTCGACCCGCTTGAGGATCCGCATGACGTGGAACCGGCTGGTGGTCACGTTTCCGGACGCGCGATCCCGCTCGCTGCCCTCGATGTGGCCCCACTCGACGGCGGTGTCGCCGAAGACGAGCGTCTCCTCGAACACCTCGCGGTAGTCGAGCACCTCGGTGCCGCGGGCGACCTGGGCCATCTTCTCCAGATCGCGCCGGAGCTCCGGACCGCGCTTCACCGGGCCTCCGGGCGGCAGCGCGACGGCGTCGGGCGTCCAGAGCTCGGTCAGCGCCTTCGCGTCGTAGACCTTGCTCGCCGCCTCGTCGCGGCGGCGGAGCGCCTCGATTCCGCGCATCGCCTCGTCCATCCCGCTCCTCCTCGTGAGCTCCGCGGATGCCGGTCGGGTGCCCGCGTCGGAGGCGACCACGAAACGACGGGTGCGGGGAAGGGCCGTGCGTGCTCCGGCGGTTCGCGCGCGGCGGTCGACGCGTCCGGGACGCTCGAGGTCCGGACGCGTGCTCGCTTCGTCGGGAGCGCCCGCGGTGACGAGGACGAGGCCGCCGAGCGCGTCGCCCTCGGGAGGTGCCTGGGGCGGGACGACGACCTGCGCGCCGAGGCCGCGTGCCCGCGCCACCTCGAGCTCGGGCGCGTCGATGAACAGCTGCACAAGCGCAACCGAGAGGTTGCGGAAGGTGTTTGACA
>DASXGF010000715.1:0-4588 GCA_036489275.1 Myxococcaceae bacterium
GCCCTTCGGCGTCCTTGCGGTTCACCCACCAGGTGAAGTTCAGCATTAGCTTGTGGAAGACCCGGCGGAGGAACGCCAGGTCGCCGACTCCGCGCCGCTTCTTCTCGATCTGGTAGACGCGCAGCGCAGCCCAGGCGAGCACCGGTGGGTTCACGTCGCCGAACGCCCACTCGTAGGCGGGGATCTGCCCGTTGGGATGCATGTACCACTCGCGGAGCAGGAGGATGAGCTGCTCCTTCGCGAAGTCGGAGTCGACCAGGGCGAGCGGGATGCAGTGGAAGGCGAGGTCCCACGCCGCGTACCAGGGGTACTCCCACTTGTCCGGCATGCTGAGCACGTCGGCGTTGTGGAGATGGCCCCAGTCGGCGTTCCGCCCGCCCTTCCGTGAATCGGGTGGAGTCGGCTGGCGTGGATCGCCCTCCAGCCAGTCACGCACGACGTAGTGGTAGAACTGCTTGCTCCAGAGCATTCCGCCCAGCGCCTGGCGCATGACGTTGCGACCATCGTCGCTCAGCTCCGCGGGGATGACCCGCCCGTAGAACGCGTCGGCCTCGGCGGTGCGCGCGGCGAAGATCGCCTCGAAGTCCTCACCCACTCCGCTGCGGCTCGACGCGCCCCGGCTCAGGCGGAGGCGGACGGTCTGCATCGTTCCGGGAAGCACGGTGAGCTGGATCCACGCCGCGGACTTGGTGCCCACCTGCTCGGGGTTCACCCGCTCGGTGCGGCCCTCGATGACCCGGGCGTGGAAGGCGTCCTTCACCCATGGGGAGGCGTTCGGCGCCCCCCACAGGCGCTCGGTGTTGGTCTCGTTCTCGGTGAAGAGCCACTCGGCCTCGGCGTCGGTGCGCAGCGTGAAGCTGCCTTCCACCGGGTGCTCGGTGCGGACGCCCACGGCGCGGCCGTTCGCGTCCCGCATCGCCTCCAGCCGCGGCTTCGGGTCGCCGGCGCCCCAGCTCCAGGTGTTCCGGAACCAGAGCGTGGGCAGGAGGTGGAGGTGGGCGGCCTCGGGGCCACGGTTGCTCACCCCGATGCGGACCAGGATGTCCTCGACGTCGGCCTTGGCGTAGTCGACCTGGACATCGAAGTAGCGGTCGCCGTCGAGGGCGCCGGTGTCGAGCAGCTCGACCTCGCGGTTCCCGCGGCCAGCTTCCCGGTTGCGGCGGATCAGCTCCTCGTAGGGGTAGGGACGCTGCGGATACTTGTAGAGCATCCGCATGAAGGAGTGCGTGGGCGTGCTGTCGAGGTACCAGTAGAGCTCCTTGCAGTCCTCGCCGTGGTTGCCTTCCTGGCCGGTGAGGCCGAAGAGCCTCTCCTTGAGGATGGGGTCCACGCCGTTCCACAGTGCGAGCGCGAAGCAGAGGGTCTGGCGTCGATCGGAGATGCCGGCGATGCCGTCCTCGTTCCAGCGGTATGCGCGCGAACGGGCATGGTCGTGCGGAAGGTCGTCCCACGCGGTGCCGCCGGAGCTGTAGTCCTCGCGCACCGTGCCCCAGGCGCGTTCGCTGAGGTACGGGCCCCAGCGCTTCCAGTGCTTCTCGCGACGGCGGGATTCCTCGAGCCGCTTCTCCTCTGCATCGAGGGGCGTGGCGCGGAGTCGGGTGACGGTCATGGAGTCTCCAGCTGAAGGACGTGCCCGTCCGGGTCGCGGACCCGGACGGGGAGGACGGTGGAGGATGAGGCGACGCCGCCGGGCAGGGTGACGAACGAGGCGTGCGCGGTGCGGAGCGCGGTGACGAGCGCCGTGCCGTCCGGCGAGACGAGGCGGACGTGCCAATGGAAGACGTCGCTGCCTCGCTCGTCGGCGGGGTACGGCCGGCCGTCGCGCGGGGCGAGGTACTCGAGGAGCTCGATCCCCGGCCCCTTCGGAGCGCGGACCTGGGTGATGCGCAGCCGCGCGCCGAAGACGCCGTTGAGCCGCTCCTGCTCCGGACCGTGGTTCTCGGAGTGGCCCGACTCGGGCAGACCGAGCCGGTCACGGTAGAAGGCCAGCGAGGTCTCGGTGTCGCTCACCACCACCGCGGTGTGATCGATCCCGAGGGTGAGCGGAGGGTTCTTGCCGCCCGGGTGCCAGCGGGCGGCGCCCTTCCCCGGCGGGAACCAGATGACCTCGAGGACGTGCCGGTCGGGGTCGCGAAAGTAGAACGCCTTGATGCCGCCGGCGTCCGGGTTCCAGGCGGGCAATTCCTGTGGGCCGGAGGAGGCGTGCTCCACCCTCGCCTCGCGGAGTCGCGCGTAGGCCCGGTCCATGTTGGAAACCACGATCGCCACGTGCTGGAAGTCGCGGTCGTTGCTCCGGGCGTCGACCGGCACCGGCCGGCCCTTCTGGGCGAGGTACTCGGTGAGCTCCAGGCACTCGCTGCCCAGCACGAGGCGCGCGGTCCGGGTGCGGGAGGCGAAGACGCCGGTGCGCCGCTCGAGGTCCGGGCCGGACTCCTCGCGCTCGCCATCAGCGCGGAACCCGAGGACGCTGACATAGAAGTCACGCGCGCGATCGAGATCCGAGACGGTGTTGCCGATGCAGCCGACCTCCTCGACCCGCGCCGCGCGGGCGGGAGGACCGAGGAGGAGCAGGAGTGCCAGCGCCGCGAGGATGGGGCGCGTCGGCAGGCTCGTGAGTCGGGGGACGATCCGGGGCATGCGGCGTTCTCCTCGCCGCTCCCCGGTGTGCGGCCCGGGGCGCCTCGTTACACCGCGGCGACGGGCACCGCGACGAGCCCGGTGTGCTCCGCGATCCAGCGTGCCTGCCACTGGCGCTCGCGGTCGAAGGCCGACGGATCTGCGAGGGCGACGACCGCGGCGTTCGCAGTGATGTTGGCGGCGGCGGCCGCGGCGCCCTCGGAGGCCCGCATCGAGGTCTCTGCGACGTACCCGGCGAGGTTGGACGAGAGGCGGGCCTTCCCGCCACCAGCGTAGGCGCGCGCCACGCGGCTGAGCTCGAGCATGCTCCGCGCCCGGCCGAGGTCCTGTGCCTCCTCGGCACGCCCGTCGCGGGTGAGCGACTCGATGGCCAGATCGCGCGCCCGCTCGGCGCACGCGACGCCGTAGGCACGGAGCGCGGCCCCGTCCCAGGCGTCGATTCGACGGAGGAGGCGCCCGGCCGCTGCGGCGATCTGGGTTTCCAGCGCGCGGACGGGGGGCTCGAGCTCCACCTCCCACAGCTCGGCGGCGATCCACCACGGGAGGTCGTCCAGGCGGCAGGCGAAGATCTCCCGTCCCGGAAACCTCACCCAGGCTCCCGGGGCGTCGCCGGCCGTGGCGGGCCAGGTGTGCCCGCCGAAGGGTGCGATGCGGCCCGTCTCGAGGAACTTCCAGGCGCGCATCGGCTGCTCAGCTCCCGTGTCGCCAGTGGCGGAAGGCATCGAGCAACCTCTCCTTCACCCGTTCCGGCAGATCCTCCTCGGCCAGCTTTCGCGTGGCACCGATGGTGGCCCGGAACTGCCGGAGGTACTCCGTGCAGCCGGGGCACAATACCAGGTGCTGCTCCACCTGCGTGCGGGTGCGCTCGTCGAGCGCTCCGTCGAGGAACTCGGTGAGGAGCTCCACGAGCTCACGGCAGGCCAGGTCCTGGGGACGCGCGGTGCTCATCACATTCCGCCCTCCGCTGCCCACCCGGCCAGTGCCTGCCGGACCTTGGTCCGCGCGCGATGCAGGAGCACCCGCTGATTGGCTTCGCTGATTCCCAATGCCTCGCACACCTCCGCCGAATCCCAGTCCTCGATGTCCCTCAAGGTAATGACCTGCCGCTGGTTTGGAGGCAGCTTCTCGATCTCTGCCTTGATCCGGACCAGGGCCTGGGCGTCGGCCAGCCGTTCGTCGGCCCAGCGTTCCGGGCCCTGCGCCCAGTGACCAGGCCAGCGCGGATCGTCCGGGGGGCGAAAGCTCTCGATCGGACGCCGCTCGCCTTCGGCGTCCTCGGTCTCCAGCGCGGAGAACGGAACGGAGCGTGCCTCGCGGCCGCCGCGCATCTTTGCGCAGTTGACCAGGATGCGGAACATCCAGGCCCGGAGCGGGCAGCGGCCCTCGAACTTCTCCAGGCCCTGGAGGATCCCGACCCAGGCCTCCTGGACGACTTCCTCGGCGATGGCCTCGGAGGCGACGTAGCCCATCGCGACGCGAACCATGGAGCGGTGGCTCTTCTCGACCATGGCGAGGAAGGTGCGCTCGTCGCCGGAGCGAAGCCTCGCGACGAGGTCGCGGTCCTCGGCCGACATGGGCGAGAGCGCCCCCGGCGCCGGCCCGTCGGGCGCTCCGAACGACCCTCCCGATGACACCGCAGCCGGCATCTCAGCCAGGGTACGGCGGAGATGGTGGAGCGTTACAGCCTGCCCGGACGCCGGAGAGCCGGGGACGAGGCACCGAGAGCGCGGGTCCCGGGCGTGTCTGGCGCCGCGCGCGTCACCGGGTCACGTGGTGCCTGCACCTGGACGGACGCCAGAGGGGTTCGCCCGCTCGACGTCCGGCGCGTAACGAGGTGTCTGGCACCTCGAGGCGAAAGTGACCGAGATCATTTTGGAATTCGGCACTATCCGACGAGCAGGTGTTTGACACCTTCTGGCCCACCGAGCCCCCTGCGAGACCCGAGTCAGGC
>DASXGF010000753.1:0-15690 GCA_036489275.1 Myxococcaceae bacterium
TCCGCCGATGGCAAGCAGGTGCTGTTCGTCAAGGGCGCCCCGGAGGTCATCCTCGGACAGTGCAAGCTCCAGCAGAGCGCCGGGGGGCAACCGGTGCCGCTCGACCACGAACGCTTCACGAAGGAGGCGGACCGGCTCGCCTCACAGGGCGAGCGAGTGCTGGCGCTCGCCTGGCTCCAGGACCCGGACGTGCGAGCCGGCAGCCTGGGTCCCGCCGACCTTCCCAGCACGCTCGTCCTGCTGGGACTGATCGGCTTGCTGGACCCGCCGCGCAAGGAGGCCATCGAGGCCGTGAAGGAATGCCACGGCGGGGGAATCCGCGTCACGATGATCACCGGCGATCACAAGATCACCGCCGCCGCCATCGCCAAGATGCTCGGGATCGGAGAGGGAAGGACCGCGATCACCGGAACGGAGATCGAGGGCATGGACACGGCCAGCCTACAGGAGAGCGTCCGGGTCGTCGACGTCTTCGCGCGCGCCAGCCCGGAGCACAAGCTCCGCCTCGTGAAGGCCGTCCAGGCGAACAAGCAGATCGTGGCCATGACCGGCGACGGCGTCAACGACGCCCCCGCTCTCAAGAAGGCCGACATCGGCGTCGCGATGGGCATCAAGGGCACCGAGGTCACCAAGGAAGCCGCGGGAATGATCCTCGCCGACGACAACTTCGCCTCGATCGCCGCCGCGGTGAAGGAAGGGCGCACGGTCTACAACAACATCGAGAAGGCGATGCTCTTCATGCTCCCGACCAACGTCGCCCAGGCGCTGGTCATCGCCGTCGCGATCGTCGTCGGATTCCCGCTGCCGATCACGGCTCCGCAGATTCTCTGGGTCAACATGGTCACCTCGGTCGCGCTCGGGCTGGTGATCTCCTTCGAGCCCCACGAGACCGACGTGATGCGCCGGCCGCCTCGCGCGGTGGACCGCCCCATCGTCACTGGCTTCGGCGTGTGGCGCCTCCTGTTCATCGGGGTGGCGCTCCTCGCCTTCACGCTGCTGGCGTTCTTCTGGATGAAGGACCAGGGCGCGTCGGACTCGCTCGCGCGGACGGTCGCGGTGAACGCGATCATCATCGGCCAGGTCTTTTATCTCCTCAACAGCCGCTACCTGCTCGACTCGTCGGTCTCCCTGAAGGCGCACCTCGGCAACAAGTACCTGCCGCTGGCCATCGGTGCCGTGGCGGTCCTCCAGGCGGTGTTCACCTACGCGCCGCCGTTCCAGGCGATGTTCGGCAACGAGGCCATCCCGCTTCGCATCTGGCCCTGGTTGCTCGCGGGAGGTCTCGTGTTCTTCTTCGTGGTCGAGGCCGAGAAGCTCGTCATCCGTTCGTTCGGCCCGCTGCGACGGTTCGTCACCACGGTGGAGGCCGGGACCTAGAGCCCACGCTAGGCGCCGGCCTCGAGGAGGTGGGCCGCGGAGCGCCAGGCGTGATGCGCCAGCGCGTCGAGACGTCGGACGGTCTCGACCCGCCCAATCGCCTCGTCCGCGCTCACCGCTCCGCCCGCGACGGATCTGAGCGTCGCCTTGCGGTGGGCTGGCTGCAACTCGCGAAGTGTCGTCGCACAGCCCCCGAGCTGGACCAGTGCTTGCCGGGTAGGCGCTCCATCGTCCGGCGCCGACCGCTCGGTTTCATCCGGCAGGGCGCCCACGTCACCCGCGATCGCGGCCGCGTGGCGCATCGCCTCCGCGCACAGCTGGACGGCGCGTGCTTCTTCGGGTCCCCCGGGCGCAGTCCCGAACCCGTCCTTCTCGCTCGCCACCTCAACCAGACGTGACGCGTTGTCGAGCGCATGCAGCGTGCTCGTCAGTCGCCTTTCCTCCTCCTCCGACTCGGGGGGGCCACTCGCCTCGGTCATGAACTCCCGCGCCTGGCGCAGCGCACCGGCGGCCTCCGTGACCGGGACGGACTCACTCCTGGCCGGAGCGGGCGCTCCGGGAATGGCCGCCGTCAGTGCTCCGCCGATCGGGCCGCACATCGCCCCCAGCGCGCGCGCGACGGTTCGCCGGACGGCTTCCTCCGTCGCGAGCGGTGTCACCAGCGCGGCCCGGTCGAGGCAGCGCGTCAGCGGCGATGCACGCTCGGGCAAGAGTCGCTCGACGAATCGGGTGAACCGGTCGATCAGCGGGAGCAGGACCACGACGCCCACGACGTTGTAGGCCGTGTGGTACGCGGCCAGGAGCGTCACGCCGTCGACGCTACTCGAGGCGCGAATGAGCAGAGGCGTGGTGATCGGAAAGAGCGCCAGGGCGAGCACCGCCGCCACCACCTTGAACAGGATGTAGGCGAGAGCCAGTCGTTTCGCGGTGCTGCTCGCGCCGATGGCCGCCATCGCGGAGCTCGTCGCGGTTCCGATGTTCTGCCCGATGATGAGCGCGCAGGCCTGGTCCAGCCCGACTGCTCCCGCGAAGTAGGCCGAGAGCGTCACCGCGATGGAGGCCGTGGAGGACTGCATCACTGCCGTCATCGCCAGCCCGATGGCGATCAAGGCCAGCACCGCGAGCGCGCTCGACCACAAGGGGACGCCCGGGCCATAGATGGCCGGAAGGTCGGACGGTCGCAACCGTTCGGCCAGTCCGCCCATGCCCTGCTGGAGGGTCGTCAGTCCGTAGAGCACGAGGGCGAACCCGGCGAGCGCCGCCCCGGAAGCAGCCACCCGCCCGCGCCCGATCAGCTTGATGAGGGCGCCGATGAAGATCATCGGGAGCGCCCAGGCGGTCAGCGAGACCCGAACGCCGATGAGCGCGATGAGCCAGCCGGTTCCGGTGGTGCCGACGTTCGCGCCGAAGACCAGCCCGAGCCCCTGAGAGAAGGTGAGCAGGCCCGCACTGACCAGACCGATCGTCGTCATGGTCGTGGCGCTCGACGACTGGATGAGCAGTGTGACGAAGGCACCCCAGAACGCACCCGACAGCGGTGTCCTGGCTGCCCTGCTCAGGGTCGCGCGGAGCCCCGTGCCGGCCAGTGCCTTCAGGCCCCCGGTCATGACGCTCATGCCGAGCAGGAACAGGCCCACGCCGCCGAGTACCGAGATCGTCGTCGACATCTGCGCCCCTCCGGGGTGCATCGACAGTCAACCGCTATGTCTCCCGGGCCAGCACCGCGCGTGCCGCTGCCAGCTCCTTCTTCTTCTCCGCGTCGACCTTCGGGTAGGTGAGATCCAGGTGCTCCACCGCTTCGACGATCGCAGCGGAGACGACGAGGCGGGTGAACCACTTGTTGTCTGCCGGCACCACGAACCATGGAGCGTGCTTCGCCGCGGTGGCGCGAATCGCTTGTTCGTACGCCTGCATGTAGTCGTTCCAGAACTTGCGTTCGTGCACGTCCGACGCGGAGAACTTCCAGTTCTTCTCCGGTTCGTCGAGGCGCTTCATGAACCGCTTCTTCTGCTCCTCGCGCGACAGGTGGAGGAAGAACTTGAGGACGATGATTCCCTGCCGTGCCAGGTAATCCTCGAAGTGCGCGATGTCGGTGAGCCGCTCCTCCCAGATGTGCTTGCCGATCAGCGGCTGGGGGACCTTCTGTTGCCTCAGGATCGCCTCGTGCACGCGGAGGATCAGGACCTCCTCGTAGTAGGAGCGGTTGAAGATCCCGATCTTTCCTCGCTCGGGCACACGCCTGGAGTACCGCCACATGAAGTCGTGGCTGAGGTCCTCCTGCGACGGTTGCTTGAACGAAAAGACCTGACAGCCCTGGGGGTTCACCCCCGACATGACGTGCTTGATCGTGCCGTCCTTCCCCGCGGCATCCATGGCCTGAAACACGAGCAGGAGCGACCAGCGATCCTGGGCATAGAGCATGTCCTGCTCCTCGGCGAGCCACTGGGTTCCCTGTTGAAGGAGCGCCGAGGCCTCGCCCCTGCTCATCTTCAGCCCGAGCGTGTCGCCGGGATCGAAGTTCTTCAGCTGGAAGCCGTTGCCTTTCGTGATGCGGAACGGCTGAACGTATTTCTGCGTGCTGTCGAGGATCTCTTGTCGTGGCATGATCGCCTCATCCAACTCGCCCAACCCGGCTGCTGGTCAATGAGCACGGAAGACCGGTGTCCCGGACTCGACGACCAGGCCCCGGCGTCGACGGAAGCTCACTTCACCGCGGCATCCACGAGGTCCGCGACGACGCCGAGAGGGGCGACCTGCTTCTCGCTCAGTCCATACCGGCGGGCGAAGTACCTGGGGTCGGTGTAGCCGAGCCAGACCTGTCCCGCGGAGTCCTGCCAGGCCAGGGTCTTGAGCGGCAGATCGATCGCCGACGTCGGCGCGGCGAGCATGACCGGCGTTCCGGCCCGTGGGTTGCCGAAGACGAGGACCTGGGTGGGAGGCATGGTCAGGCCGACCTTGGCTGCCTCGCCGGAGTGGTCGATCCGGGCGAAGACCTGGACACCCTTCGCTTTCAGGATTCCCTCGAGGCGGTCGAGCGTCTCGGGGACGCTCCGCGGGCTTGCCTTCCGGATGATGCCTTCTCCGCTGTCCATGGTGTCGGTCCTCTGGGGTGTGGCGGCTCTTGCTGCGGGAATGAGGGAGATGGTCAGGGCCGCGGTGAAGACGGTGAGGAGGACGGCGAGCAGCAGCACCGGACCTTGCGGCGTTGCCGTCGTGAGCCCGGCACGGCGCAGCGCGCGCAGCGTCGCGAGGTGTCGCGAGATCGCGAGCACGTTCACCAGAAGGCTGAGACCCACCAGCCAGACCCCGTGAACGTGAGGCGCCTCCTCGGCGATCGTCCTCGCCGGGACGTGCATCGCCCGGAGCAGGATCCCGGCGCGGTCGATGACGAAGCCGAGACCGGCAAGTCCGAGCGAGGTGCGCAGCCAGGCGAGAAGGGTCCGCTCCTCCGCGAGGTGTTCGCGCCAATCTGCGACGGGCTCCATGGAGTTCTCCCGGAAGGGCTCGCGCAGCCCTTACCTTGGACGTCGCCCGGGAGCGCGCCTGCGCGGGCAGGAACGGGCGATCGAGAACAGCCACGAGGAGACGCAACCCCGTGCCTCGGTGGCTCGACCGTCGCGTGGCGGCGTTCCCGGGTCCAGCTCCCCGAGGATCGAGCGCCCCTGGCTGCGCTTCGAGCTGACTCGCCCGATGACTTTCGTTAGCAGAGCCCGTCTCACGATCGGAACCCGAGGGAGTCACGGATGCAGGCGAGCGGCGCGGACGGCGAACCGGTGGCAGAGCGCTCGGAAGCTGGTCAGGCCATCGGCGCGCCCGCGGAGGGGCCGAAGGCGACGGCGCGGGAGTGGGTCGGCCTTGCGGTCATCGCGCTGCCCTGCCTCCTCTACGCGATGGACCTCACGGTCCTGAACCTCGCGCTCCCCTCGCTCAGCGCCCACCTCCGTCCCAGCAGCACCGAGCTGCTCTGGATCATCGACATCTACGGGTTCCTGGTCGCCGGCTCCCTCATCACGATGGGGACCCTGGGCGATCGGATCGGGCGTCGTCGCCTCCTCCTCATCGGCGCGGCGGCCTTCGGGGTCGCCTCGATCCTCGCCGCCTTCTCCACCAGCGCACGGATGCTGATCGTCACCCGTGCACTGCTCGGGGTCGCGGGCGCCACGCTCGCCCCGTCGACGCTCTCGCTGATCCGCAACATGTTCCACGACCCCGGGCAGCGCACCGTCGCGGTCGGGATCTGGATCTCCAGCTACTCGGCCGGTGGCGCGATCGGCCCGCTCCTGGGAGGGATGCTGCTCGAGCGTTACTGGTGGGGCTCGGTGTTCCTGATCGGCGTCCCGGTGATGCTGCTCCTGCTCGTCCTCGGGCCGATGCTGCTCCCGGAGTTCAAGGATCCGAGGGCAGGCCGCCTCGATCTGCTCAGCGCCGCGCTTTCGCTGGGAAGCGTCCTGTCGATCATCTACGGGCTCAAGCGCATGGCCGAGACGATGCGGCCCTGGCCGGCGCTCCTCTTCGTCGTTGCCGGTCTGGCCACCACCGTGGTGTTCGTTCGCCGTCAGAAGACGCTGGACCATCCGCTCGTCGACCTCGGGCTCTTTCGCTCCCGCGCCTTCACCACCGCGCTGCTCACCTACACGCTCGGCACGTTCGTCGCCTTCGGCGTCTTCGTCTTCATCGGCCAGTACCTGCAGCTCGTGCTGGGACTATCGCCGTTGCAGGCCGGTCTCTGGACGACGCCGTTCGCGGCCGCCTTCGTCGTCGGATCGCTGATCACTCCCGTTCTCGTCCGTCGGATCTCCCCGGGGTCGTTGATGGGCGCGGGCCTGGGCCTCTCGGCGGTCGGCTTCGGGCTGGTCGGCCTGGTGGGCGGCACCTCCGGGCTCGCGCTCCTCGTCACCGGATTCGTCGTCTATTCGCTCGGGCTCGCCCCCGTGTTCACGCTCTCCAACGACCTGGTCATCGGGCATGCTCCGCCCGAGCGCGCAGGAGCGGCGGCCGCGCTCTCCGAGACGGGTTCGGAGCTCGGAGGTGCGCTCGGAATCGCCCTGCTCGGAAGCATCGGGACCGCTCTCTACCGGGCGCGGATGAGCGATGCCCCCGAGCCGGCGCGAGACACCCTCGGTGCGGCGCTCGCCATTGGACGGGATCTCGGCGGCCAGCGGGGGGAGGAGCTGATCGCCACGGCGCGCGAGGCCTTCGCCGGCTCGCTCCGGCTGTCGGCGGTGGTGAGCGCGGTGATCGTCGCGGTGATCGGGATCGTCGCCGCCCGACAGCTCCGGCGGCGCGGCGCCTAGCGAACCCCATGAGGCACCATGGAACGCGACCGCCCGACCTCGAGCTCGTGCCACCCGGAGGCCGCACCGGCTGGCTGAACGGTTCCGGGGTGGACCGGCTGTGTGCGCGGCCGGATCCGTGAAAGTCTGCGCCGCTCCTCGATGCCCACGCTCCGCGACTGGCTTGCCGAGAAGCCCTTCACCCTCGTGATGTCGTCGGGGTTCTTCGGCTTCTTCGCCCACACCGGCGTCGTCACGGTGCTCGAGGAGCAGAGGCTCCGACCGGCCCGCATCGCCGGCTCGAGCGCCGGGGCCCTGGTGGGCGCGCTGTGGGGCGCGGGCATCCCTGCCGCGGGCATCCGGGACGAGCTGCTCGGGCTACGGCGTGAGGACTTCTGGGACCTGTGGCCCGGCCTCGGGCTTCTGCGCGGCGGCCTGTTCCGCGCGCTGCTCGAGCGGGTGCTCCCGGTCCGGACCTTCGAGGAGTGCCCGGTCCCCCTGGCGCTCTCGGTGTGGGACGTCCTCGCGCGGAAGACCGCGGTGCTCGAGCGCGGACCACTCGCCCCGGCCATCCACGCCTCGTGCGCGCTGCCGGTGCTCTTCCACCCCGTGCGGCACGGAGGGCGCCTCTACGCGGACGGAGGCATCGCCGACCGTCCCGGCCTCGCGGGCGTGTCCGACGGCGAGCGGGTGCTCTACCACCACCTCACCGCGCGCTCCCCGTGGCGCCGGCGCAACAGCCCTGCGCTCCGCCTTCCGGAGCGGCACGGGCTCCAGGCCATCGCCCTGACAGGGCTTCCGCGGCCGGGACCCTTTCGCCTCGCCCGGGGCCGCGACGCGATGGAGCTGGCCGCCGCCGGCGTCCGCGAGGCGCTCGGACGTCCGCTCACCGGCAACTGAGCGGAGCGACGGAGCAACGACGAAGTCCCCGGGCCCCCAGCCGTCGCCCGACCTCGCCTACTACGGCGGCGCCTTCCAGGCCCGGTCCACCTCCGGGGGCAAGGTCCGCATCCGCTGGAGGAACCACACCACCGGCCAGATCTCCTCGTCCGCGAGGTTGACCTGCCACGCCGCCATCCCGGTGCCGCGGATTCCGTGCTTCACCACGACGAACATCTCCGCCGGGCCGAGCGCCGAGCCCTCGTCCGCGAACTGCGGCACGCGCGGGTAGAAGCTGGTCGTTCCCCACCGGCTGTGCGCGCCGAACTTGCCATGGCACCCGGCGCAGTTGCGGCGGAAGGTCTTCATGCCCTGGAGCAGCGTCGCGTCCTCCTGCGGCGCCGGGGGAACGACGACCGACCGCGCCTCCCGGGCGACCGAACCCCGGACGAAGAGCCGGGCGAGCCGGGACTCGAGGTGCGAGGGCATCGGCGTCGCGGCGACCGGGAAGAGCCCGGCCGCCCCGATCAGGAGGAACGCGAGCGCGGGGAGCAACAGGCCGGCGAGGAAGGCGAGACCGAGCCGGAGGATCGCGCCTCGCCGGGACATCTCACATGCTCCCGTTCCTGAGGCTGGCGGCGACGAGCCGGTGGAAGTGGTGGATGGCGACCTCGCGGCGCACGCTCAACCTCCCGGTGCGGTACGAGCGGCTGCCGAGCCCCCTCTGCACGTCCTCGCAGATGCCCACGTCCTCGAGCTGGATCCGGTGACCGAGCTCGATGCTCTGCTGCGCCAGCTGGCGCGCCCGCTCGTCCCGGAGGTCGGCGAAGTAGAAGTCGATCAGCACCCGGCAGCGCTCCGACCCGAGCGGCAGCACGACGTTGGTGTCCATCACCCCGGCGTAGAGGTTGATCATCACATTGGGGAACGCCCACCCGTAGCGGGCGCGGTCTCCCTTCCGGGTCGCGGACGCCGCGGCGTCGGCTCCGGCGCGCAGCGGGCTCGACTGGAGGCTCGTCCGCTCGAAGACGTCGGTGCGGTACTCCGAGTACTCCAGCACGCTGCCCAGCGCCGGGTGCACCGAGTTCACGTGGTACCCGCCGTCGAGATAGTTGTCGACGAAGACCTTCCAGTTGCACGCCAGCGTGTACTCGCGGCGCTCGAGGAAGGAGAGACCGTCGAGCGCCCCCATCTCCGCCGGGAGCGGGGCGAGCCAGTCGGCCAGCGGTGGTGGCGACTCGCCGAGGTGCACGAACACCAGCGGTCCCCAGCGGTCCACGCGCACCGGGACCAGCCCCTGCTCCTCGCGGGGGAAGTCCTCGACGCCCTCGAACTCCGGCAGCCCCCGCAACCGACCGCGGAGGTCGTAGGTCCACCCGTGGTAGCGGCATCGCAGCCGCCTCGCGTTGCCCTGCGGCTCGGTCATGACGCAGGCGGCGCGGTGGCGGCAGACGTTGAAGAAGGCCCGGAGCTCGCCCGCGTCGTCGCGGATCACCAGCAGCGGCTCGCCGGCGACGTCCATGGTCACGAAGTCCCCCGGGCGCTCCAGCTGATCGGTCCGCGCCACCAGCTGCCAGCTCTCGCCGAAGACCCGCTCGCGCTCCACCCCCTCGACCCTCGGGTCCCGGTACCAGGGCGAGGGGAGCGACCGGGCACGGGCCAGCGGCAGGCCGGGGTCGAACTCCGCCAGCAGCTCCTCGAGCGAGGGGTCCACGCGAGAGCCGAGGCTACCCGTCGGGCGCAGCCCCCTCAACGCGCCTGCGGCGGTCCGTGGCAGGATGTCCGACCGTGACCGCCGCCGGCCGCCCGGCCGTGGACGACGAGGCCGCGCCGCCGGCGCCCACGCTCGTCCGCTCTCTCGGGCCGATGGACGGTGCGCTCATCACCATCGGCGCCACGGTCGGGAGCGGGATCTTCCTGACCACCGGAGACATCGCGCGGCTCTGTCCGCAGCCGTCGCTCATCCTCGCCCTCTGGGGCGTGGGCGGGGTCTTCGCGCTCGCCGGCGCGCTGGCCTACGCCGAGCTCGGCGCGATGTTTCCCCGCGCCGGAGGCCAGTATCACTTCCTCAAGGAGGCCTACGGACGCCTCTGGGGCTTCCTCTTCGGGTGGACGTCGTTCCTGGTCATCATGACCGCCGGCATCTCGGCGCTCGCGGTGGGCTTCGGCGAGTACCTTGGGGCGTTCGTCCCTTCCCTGGGATCCGACGTCCGGTTCCTCTCGCTCAACGTGGCCGGCGTGCAGTGGACGGTCTCCGGTCCGCAGATCACCGGCGCACTCGCCGTCCTCGGGCTCACCGCGGTGAACTGGCTCGGCGCGCGCGAGGGGGTCGCGGTCCAGAACGTGGCCACGGCGCTCAAGATCGGCGCGCTCCTGGTACTGGTGGCACTGGGGCTCGCCGTGGCGCCGCGCGTCCACCCGGCATGGGGAGCGCCGCTCCCACCGGGGAGCCTCGTCGGCGGGCTCGGCCTCGGCCTGGTCGCCGTGCTCTGGGCCTACGACGGCTGGTACGTGCTCACCTTCTCCGCCGGGGAGATGCGCCGGCCGTCCCGGAACCTCCCCCGCGGACTGGTGGTGGGCGTCGTGGTCGTGGCCGCGCTCTACCTCGGCATCAACTGGGTGTACCTGCGAGCGCTCGACGTCCAGACGCTGGGGCAGACCTCGCGGGTGGCCGAGGGCGCAGCGGCTGCCCTCCTCGGTCCAGGAGCGGCACGCGCCGTCTCGGCCGTCGTCCTGCTGGCGATGTTCGGGTGCCTCGCGGCGAACATCCTCTGCTGCGCCCGTGTCTACCTGCCCATGGCCGAGGACGGGCTCTTCTTCCGGAGCCTGGCCCGCATCCATCCGCGCTACCACACGCCCACCGGGAGCCTGCTCGCCCAGGGCGTGCTGGCGGCGGTGCTCGCGCTCTCCGGGACCTACGCGGAGCTCTACACGCTGGTCGTGTTCGCCGAGGTGCTCTTTCATGCGGGCACCGCGGGAGCAGTCTTCGTCCTGCGGCGTACACGTCCCGAGGCCGAGCGGCCGTTCCGGGCCTGGGGACACCCCTGGACCACCGGCGCCTTCGTCGCCGCGTGCGTGGTCGTGGCGTCGGTCACCCTGTTCCAGGCGCCGCTCCGCTCGCTGCTCGGTCTCGCCCTCATCGCCGCCGGGCTCCCGGCCTACGCCTGGTGGTCGAGGGCCGCCCCGGCGCGCCGCTGAGGACCCCGAACGCGGCCGGGACTGCCAGTCGCACCCGGCGGAGCGGACGCCAGCGGACTGATCCGGTGCGAGTCGATGGAGGCTGTGTCGGGACTTCGCCAATCGACGAAGTACTCTCCGGACCGTCATGATCCCCGACGCCCGCCCTCGCATCGCCGCCACCGAGAAGGCCATCCGCCCTCACGTCCGGTTCACCCCGGTGCTCCAGCTCGCTGGCGAGGACCTCGGGCTGCCCGGCCGGGCGGTCACCCTGAAGCTGGAGCTCCTTCAGCACGCCGGCGCGTTCAAGACCCGGGGTGCGTTCTCCAACCTCCTCCAGCGTCCGGTGCCGCGGGCAGGGGTGGTGGCGGCCTCGGGCGGAAACCACGGCGTGGCGGTGGCCTACGCCGCCGGCCGGCTCGGAGTCCCGGCGAAGATCTTCGTCCCCCGCATCTCCTCGCCGGCGAAGATCGAGCGGATCCGCGGGTACGGCGCGGACCTGGTCGTGGGGGGCGATTCGTACGGCGAAGCGCTCGCCGCGAGCGAGGAGTGGACCCGCCAGAACGAGACCATGCCCATCCACGCCTTCGACCAGGAGGAGACCATCCTCGGTGCGGGGACCATCGGGCTGGAGCTCGAGTCGCAAGCGCCGGAGCTGGACACGGTGCTGGTGGCGGTCGGCGGGGGCGGGCTCCTCTCGGGCGTCGCCAGCTGGTACGGCCGGCGGGCGCGGCTGGTGGCGGTCGAGCCGGAGCTGTCGCCGACGTTGCGCTGCGCGCTCGAGGCCGGATGCCCCGTCGACGCGCCGGTGGGCGGCATCGCGGCCGACAGCCTCGCCCCGCGCCGGATCGGCGAGCGCAACTTTCCCATTCTCCGGGACACGGTGGCCGAGGTGGCGCTGGTGACCGACGAGGAGATCCGCGCCGGCCAGCGCAAGCTCTGGGACCTCGTCCGGGTGGTCGCCGAGCCCGGCGGCGCGGCCCCCTTCGCCGCGCTGCTCGCGGGCAAGGTGCGGACGCGGCCCGGCGAGCGGGTGGGCGTGGTGGTCAGCGGCGGGAACACCACCGCGGTCGACTTCGGGAGATAGGAGGAGCGGACGATGCGAGAGGCGATTCACGAGGAGCGGTCGTCGGGACTTCCCCTCTCCGCCGCGGTGCGCGGCCCGGGCGTCCTCTACCTGAGTGGGCAGGTAGCGCTGGATCCGGCCACCGGGCGGCTCATCCAGGCGGACGTGGCCGCCCAGACCGAGCGGACGCTGGAGAACATCAAGGCGCTGCTCGAGGCAGCCGGCGCGTCGATGGATGACGTGCTCCGTGTTGGCGTGTTCCTCACCAGCATGGAGTCCTTCGCGGCGATGAACGCGGTCTACGCCCGGTACTTCCGCACGCCGTTCCCCGCCCGGACCACGGTCGCGGTCCGCGAGCTGCCGCTCGGAGCGGCGGTGGAGATCGAGATGACCGTGACGGACCGGCGGAAGTGAGCAAACCGGCGCGCAGGGTGCGTGCGGCGCCCACCGGCGATCCCGGCGCCGAGCTGCTCGACGCGCTCCGGGCCCTGGACAACGACCGCCGGCTGCAGATCCTCCGCTGGCTCCGCGACCCCACCCGGCACTTCCGGCCTCAGATCGACGGCGACCTGGTGGAGGACGGCGTGTGCGGGCTGCTCATCGCCGAGAAGCTCGGGGTGAGCCAGCCCACGGTGAGCGAGCACATGCGCCTGCTGGTCCGCGCCGGGCTGGTGCGACCGAAGCGCATCAAGCAGTGGACCTTCTACCGCCGCGACGACGAGCGGCTTGCCGAGGTCCTTCGCGCGCTGCGCGCCCTCTGACGCGGCAAGCGCGCGCAACTTCTCCGCTTTCGAGATTCCGCGGGTGGCGTGTCCAGATCCGGGTTGCTCGTTCGTCATCAGGGCATGAGAGCGATGCGAAGGATGGTGGAACCGGACGCAGCGGAGGCCCGCGCGGTCATGGACCCCGCGACGGGAACGGTCACCGCCTCGGTGGACCTCGTCTGTCCGCCCGAGCGGGTCTACCGGATGCTCGTCACCGCGGAGACCGAGCGCTGGTGGGGCTCGCCCGAGAGCTACGCGATGCGAGAGTGGAACGCCGAGCTGCGTCCCGGTGGCACGTGGCGGGTGCTGGTCTGCTTCGCGGACGGCCGCCAGCTCCCCTCATCCGGAAGCTTCGTCGAGTTCGAGCCTCCCGAGCGCATCGTCCAGACGCGGCGCTACGAGTTCGACCACCCGACGCTCGGGCGCCGGCCGACGCTGGTCACCTACCGTCTGACCGCGCGGGGCGGCGGCGCGCGGCTGACGGTCGTCCACGAGGGATTTCGCGGACTCGACGATGCGGCGGCCGAACATGCCTTCGGCTGGGAGCGAGTCCTGGGCTGGCTCGAGCCCTACGCTCGACAGGTACACGAGGAGGAAGGGAGATGGCAGTGAGCGAGTTTCTCTATCTGTATCGGTTGCCGTCGGACTCACCGGAGTTGCCGGGCTCTCCACGGAACATGCAGGAGCGGCTGCAGAAGTGGACCACCTGGTTCCGGGATCTGGAGGCCCGCGGGACCCTGCGGACCATCGGCCATCCGCTCGAGACCGGCGGCGCGGTGCTCGCCGACGGAGGGCGAACGGTGCACGATGGCCCCTACGCTGAATCGAAGGACATCGTGCTCGGCTACAGCATCGTGCAGACGAAGGACCTGGCCGAGGCGCGGGCGATCGCCGGCGGCTGTCCGGTCCTTTCCTACGGAGGGATGGTCGAGGTTCGACCCATCATGCAGATGTGACGGCCGCACTCCCTGACCAGCACTTCTTCCGGCGCGAATCCGGCCGGCTCGTGTCGACGCTGACCCGGATGCTCGGTCCGCGGCAGGTCGCGCTGGCCGAGGATGCGGTGCAGGAAACCCTCGCCGCCGCGGTGGAGATCTGGGCCTTCCGCGGCGTGCCGGACAATCCCTCGGCCTGGCTAATGACCGCGGCGAGGAACCGCGCCGTCAGCCTGCTGCGCCGGGAGCGCACCGCGCACCGCTTCGCCCCGGAGCTCGGGCGCCAGGCCGACGCGGAGAACGCCGAGGCTCCCGACACGGAAGAAGTGAGCCTGCCGCCCGCGCTCCGGGACGACGAGCTGCGGATGATGTTCTCGTGCTGCCATCCGGACATCCCGGAGGACGCGCAGATCGCCCTGGTGCTGTCGCTGCTCGGTGGCTTCTCGGCGCAGGAGGTCGCCGGGGCGTTCCTCGTCTCGCGCGCGGCGATGGAGAAGCGGCTCACCCGCGCGAAGAAGGTGCTCTCCTCGAGCCGGTCGCTGTTCGAGCTGGGGGCGCGTGACTTCGAGACGCGCCTCGCGGCGGTGCGTCGTGCGCTCTACCTCCTCTTCAACGAGGGCTACCACGGAGCCTGTCCGGACGCGGCGGTCCGGCTCGACCTCTGTCGCGAGGCGATGCGACTGGTGGCGCTCCTCGTGGAGCACGGCCCCTCCGCCTCCCCGGCGACGCATGCGCTCGCCGCGCTCATGGCCCTCGGAGCGGCCCGGCTCCCGGCGCGGGTGAACGAGGCGGGTGACCTCACCGAGCTGTCACGGCAGGACCGGAGTCGCTGGGATGCCACCCTCATCGCCCGTGGGCTCCGCCTCCTCGAGACGTCGGCCCGGGGCGAGGTCGTGTCCGAGTACCACCTCGAGGCGGCCATCGCCGCGACGCACGCGCTCGCCCCGAGCGCCGAAGAGACGCCGTGGGGCGACATCGTCGAGCTCTACGACGCGCTGATGCGGATCCGCCCCTCGCCGGTGGTCGCGCTGAACCGGGCGGTGGCGGTGGCCGAGCAGCTGGGGCCGGAGCGCGGGCTCGAGGCCCTGCGCTCCATCCCCGGCGCCGAGCGGCTCGCTGCCTACCCCTTCTATCCGGCCGCGCTGGGAGAGCTCGAGCTGCGACGGGGGCACGTCGCCGAGGCGCGCCGGCACCTCCGCGCAGCGCACCGGCTGGCGCGCAACCCGACGGAGCGGGGTTTCCTCGAGCGGCGCCTCGCGGAGTGTGACCGGCAGACGCCGCCGCCCGCGGGAGAGATCAAGCGGCCTTCTTCCTCGCCGCCTTCTTCGCGGAGTCGATGAGCTTGATGGCGGTCCTCGGCCCCTTCCATCCGAGACACCGCGCTCCCTTGTGGCTGAAGAAGATGGTGCTGAGGAAGAAGTGCTCGAGCTCGTCGATCGTGCGGCGAGGAAGCTCGGCGGGCCTCCGGACCTCGTTCGTCCAGCGGCCCTTGACCGGCACGACCACCAGGCGGTCGTTCCGGCCGCGTCCGGACTCCAGCTTCTCCTCGAGCTCGAGCACGCCGAAGGGGCGGCAGGGGATGACGATGCCGGGGTGGGTCCCCACCTCGGAGAGCACCAGCGCATCGAGCGGGTCACCGTCCGGGGCAATCGTGCTCGGCACGAACCCCCAGTCGTAGGGGTAGGCGAAGCCGATCGGCAGCGGATGTCCCCAGGTGACGGCCCCGAGCTCCGGCTCGTACTTGAGCTTCAGCTTGCTGTCGCGGGGAGCCTCCACCACCACGTTCACCACGTGCTTCTTCGCCCAGGTCGGTAGTCTGTCGAGCCTCATTGCCGTTCCCTGTGGATGTGCACGGCCCGGCCCGCGGGCAACCCACGGCGCCGAGCGCTGAACGTCCGCTGCCGGCGCGTGCTATCCACTCGGCCGATGACCGCCGCCGTCAACGAGCCCGCGGTCGCGGAGCGGGAGAAGAACCTGGTCGCCCTCACCTCGGTGGGCGCGGCGGTACTCCTCACCAGCATGAAGGTCGTCGTCGGGCTGAGCACCGGCTCGATCGGCATCCTCTCCGAGGCGGCGCACTCCGGCATCGACCTGGTCGCCGCGCTGATGACCTTCTGGGCCGTGCGTGCCTCCTCCAAGCCGCCGGACAGCGACCATCTCTACGGCCACGGGAAGATCGAGAACTTCTCCGCCCTCTTCGAGACCGGCCTGCTCCTGGC
>DASXGF010000408.1:0-28127 GCA_036489275.1 Myxococcaceae bacterium
GACTCCCTCTCCGTCCCAGGTGGCGCCCAGCGGCTGTGGCTTTCCAGGCCAGACCGCCGAGGGGACCGTCATTCCACGGCCTCGAGGACCGCCACCGGGAAGTCGGTGAACAGCGGCCCCAGGGCCAGTCCCCCCTCGAGCGGCTGCACGCGCACCCCGGTGACGACGTTCCGGAAGCGCCGTCCAGCGAGGTCGGTGGGCAAACGCATCCGCGTCGACCCGTAGACCGGACCGAGCCCCGCCCGGAGCGCGCGGGTGACCAGGCGCGGAGCGGCGACCACCACCGCCTCGTCGCCGAGGCGCCGGGCGAAGGCGAGGGCCCGCGCGGCGGCGATGCCGTCCACCTCCAGCGGCTCGTATCCGCCGCGCCGGAAGAGATCCGGCCGCGCCTGCCGCAGGCGCAGCATCATCGTGGTCAGCAGCAGCTTGCAGCGGCCGTCGGTCGCGTGCATCCAGGCGTCGCGGGCCACGCCCACCGGCGCCGCGGCGTGCTGGCGCAGGAGCTCGGAGAGCATCTCGTCGCGCAGCTGGAAGTCCACCGGACGCCGGTTGTCCGGGTCCACCAGCGACAGGTCCCACAGCTCGCAGCCCTGGTAGATGTCCGCGACGCCGGGGTTGGCGAGCTTCAGCGCCACCTGGACCAGCGAGTTCACCTGCCCGGGCCGCTCGATGCGCTCCTTCAGCTGTCGGGCCTGGTCGAAGAACACGCGGCTCACGCCCGGGTCGAGGACGCGGTCCACGAACCGGGTGGTGGCCTCCTCGTAGTCCGGATCGGGGTTGGTCCAGCTGGTGTGGACCTTCGCCTCGCGGATGGCCTTGAGCATGTACTCACGCACGCGGGCGCGGAACACCGGCAGCTGCGACACGTCCATCTCGCCCATCGGCCAGGCGCCGAGGAGCGTCTGGTAGAGGAGGTACTCGTCGTTCCCCGAAGGGGAAACCTTGCCGGCGAGCTCGGTCTTGTGCGCGGCGTTCAGCTTCCGCCAGCTCTCCAGCGCCCGGCGCCACTCGCCCGGCATCTCCGAGAGCACCACCAGCCGCGCCCGCACGTCCTCGCTGCGCTTGGTGTCGTGAGTGGAGCTCGCGAGCAATGCGCCGGGGTAGTCGCGGGCCCGCTCGAGGTTGCGGTGATGGAAGGTGTCCACGCTGGTTCCGAAGTGTTCCGGCTCCCCGCCCACCTCGTTGAGCGCCACCAGGCGGTTGTAGACGTAGAAGACCGTGTCCTCCAGTCCCTTCGCCATCACCGGCCCCGTGATCTGCTGGAGCTTCATGGCGAAGTGCAGCATGACCTGGCGCTCTGCGAGCGGGAGGTGCTCCGGGTAGCGCTTGAGGAGCACTTCCTCGAGCCACTGGAACAGCGACGCATTGGTGGTGGGGTCCGCCACCCGGGCGCGGGCGATGGTCCACTGGATGTAGTGCGCGTCGCGCTCGTCCACGCCCGGCCCCGAGGAGACGTAGGTCCGGTAGACCGGGAAGTGGGCGATGAAGCCGATCAGCGCGCGGCGGATGGAGTTGAGGGTGAAGTCGCGCGTACGCCGGTTCATCTCGCTGATGCGGTTGAGCTCCCGGGCGAGGCCGTTGATCTCGCTCGACATGCTCACCGCCATCACCTGCTTCTTCTTGTCCACCAGCAGCGACTCGAAGCGCATCGGGTGGCCGATGAACTTCTCGTAGATGTCGGTGAACTCGCGGCCCGCCGAGGCGTCGACCAGCACGCCGGTGGTGAGGTTGGCGAAGCGGTAGCCGGTGGTCCCGTTCACCGCCCAGTCGTCCGGGATGCGCTCCTTCCCTCCCTGGATCTTCTCCACCACCACGTAGAGCGCCCGGCGGAGCGGTGAGCTCGGGTCGGTCCCGGCCTCCATCCGCCAGCGCCGGAGCAGCGCCTCGCCGACCGCGGGCCAGCTCGCGTCGTCCACCGCCTCGCGGGCGAGCTTCCGGGCCTGGTCGAGGAAGTACCTCTCTTGAAGCTGCAGGAAGTAGGCGCTCGGGTCGAACAGCCCGTCCGGGTGGTCGATCCGGAGGCCATGAACGAGCCCCTGCGCGAGGAACTGGAAGGTCAGCGCGTGCGCCTCCTCGAAGACGTCAGGGTCCTCGACCCGGATGGCGGCGAGGCTGTTGATGTCGAAGAAGCGGCGGTAGTTGATCTCCTCGCCCGCAACCCGCCAGTGGGCGAGCCGGTACGGGACGTAGCGCTCCAGGAGCCGGTGAAGCGGATCGAAGCTCCGCGGCTCGTTGGGCTGGCCGTTGAGCTGCTCGATGTTGGCCCGGAGGTGCTCGGCGACGACCGGCGAGCTGTTCACCAGCGTGTTCAGCCGCCGCTTGAGGACCTCCTTCTCGCGGTGCCGCTCCTGCACCTTCGCCGAGGACGTGTCTCCCCGCGAGGGAAGGTTTCGCAGGCCGGTGAGGATGCTCTGCAGCTCGACGTTGTCGGGATGGGAGTCGCCGAGCTGCGCCGCCACCTGCTCCACGCCCGGGCCGAGGACGTCCTGATAGGCGCGGGGGTTCAGCGGGAGACGGTGGTCGAAGTAGCGGAGGTAGATGGTCCCGCCCTGGTACTCGAGCTGCAGCTCACCGCGGTCGAGGACCATGCCGTACTGGTCCCCGAGGATGGGGAGGAGGACCTTGTTGCGGAGCTCGGCCTTCACCGGGTCCCACTCCACGTCGAAGAAGTGGGCGTGGAGCGCGGCCGGGCCGTTCTCCAGCACGTCCTCCCAGAGCGCGTTCCCGGAAGCGATGCCCATGTGGTTGGGCACGGTGTCCAGGACCAGCTGGAGGCGACTGGACCGGAGCGTGTCGGCGAAGGAGGCGAAGCCCACGCCTCCGCCGAGCTCGGGATTCACCTGGGTGTGGTCCACCACGTCGTAGCCGTGGTTGCTCCCGGGCATCGCCCGGAGGACGGGCGAGGTGTAGAGGTGGCTGATGCCCAGCCGCGCCAGGTAGGGAACGATCGCGGCGGCACGGGTGAAGTCGAAGTCCTTGTGGAGCTGGACCCGGTAGGTGGCGAGCGGGATGGGCTCCTGGTCGAGCAGGTACTCCCGGGTGCGGCCATACAGCTCCTCGGCGATGGCAGGCTCGTCCACCGGGGACGCACCGGGCTGGTCGGCCTCACGAGCCTCGTCGATGTGCGGGTGCATGGCGTGTGGCTTTACCGGAGGAGGTGCCGCCTCACGGCTCGCGAATCTGGGGACGCGCGTGCCAGCCAACAATCCCGTGTGTCGCGGGTCGGGAAAGCTCCTCCCCGGGTCGTTCTGGCCCGGGCGTCGTCTGACGGGCGACACTGCAATCTCCCCCGTGTCCTCGAGCTCCTCCGTCGTCCGGCCTCCGGATCTTGGTGCGGGTGGACGTGCGGCGGCGTTCATGCCGATGCGCCCGGCTCAGGTCGTCCCCCGCACGAACGTCACCATGCGCCCGTCGGAGGTGTACTGGACCGGCTCCCCGCCGAGAGTCGCCAGCCCCGTGCCGGCGCGCGTGAGCGCCGTGCTCCGGCCGGTCGCCGGATCGTTCGCCGTGTACTCGCCAGTGCCACGGTCGCGACCGGTGAGGCAGATCCAGTGCTGCCTCGGCCGGCCCTGGACCTCATGCACCACGCGGAGGAGCACCGGCCGTCCTGCATCGAGCTCACGGTCCAGCCCCGCGGAGTCGAGCGCCCCCGGCGTTGCCCGCGGCCCCTCGTGGATCGCCGACCCCGCGGCGCTCCAGTCCAGCAGCGGGCCCTGGAAGCCGCCCGAGTCCCGGAGGTGGCGCACCAGCGCATCTGGCGTGAGCACCGTCCCACCGATCCGGCTCAGGGCCATCGCGCAGGCGGTCACCGCGCATCCGGCCTGGGCGAGCGTGGGGCCCTCCCCCGAGATACCGAGCCGCTCGGTCCGCCACGCCGGGTCCGACTGGCGGAAGAACGGCGTGTCTGACGATTCCTGCCGCGGCACCGGGTCGGTGGGCACGCGGTGCAGGAGCCCCAGGAGCGCATTCTCCAGCCGGGTCTTCTGCTCGCCCACGTGCATCCGCATGTTCTGGAGTCCGTGGAGGACGTCGGCCTCCACCACGCCGACCACGTCCTCGTCGCACGGGCGCCCGGGCCGTGAAGGCAGGGTCAGCACCTGCCCCACCGAGATCCGGTCCGGATCCGAGAGGCGGTTGAGCCGGGCCAGGGTCCGCACCAGCTCGGCGGCCGTTCCGGGCGTGCCGGTCCGCTGGAGCTGCCGGGCGATGGCGGAGAGCGTGTCTCCCGGCTGGACCACCCAGGTCGCCTCCTGTGCCGGAGCGGACACGTCGGGTGCGCCGGACGAGACGGGACGGACGGCCATGGGAGCCCAGCGGCTGCAGCCGACGGGCCACGACTGGGCCCCTCGCTCGCCGCACGCTCCTCGGGTCCGGCGTCGAGGACGGGTGACCAGACCCCTGGACATACGAAGGGCCCCGCGGTCGGTCTCTCGATCCGGCCACGGAGCCCTCGGCAACACCGGGGTCAGGCCCCGGCGGAAATCGTCAGCTCAGGTGCTTGTTGACGAGCTTGGTCATCTCGAACATCGAGACCTGCTTCTTGCCGCCGAAGACGGGCTTCAGCTTGTCGTCGGCGTTGATCATCCGCTTCTCCTTGGCGTCCTGGAGACCGTTCTTGCGGATGTAGGCTCACAGCTTCTTGACCACCTCGGTGCGGGGGATCGGCTTGTTACCGATGACCTGGGCGAGGTCCTCGGACGGCTGCAGCTCCTTCATGAAGGCAGCGTTCGGCTTGCGCTTCGCTCCAGACTTCTTCGCCTTCTTCGCGGGCTTCTTGGCGGCCATTCTGTTGGATTCTCCCTCCCCCTCTGTTCAGGGGACGTTGTGCGGCTCGTCGGTCGAGTCGATGGCTTCGCTTTCCTCGAAGCCAAGGCTGGGCGGATATCAAACTTCAGAGGAGAAAACACCCGTGGAGAGCGTCTCCCCCTCTGAAAATCCTGGGAGCCCCCTCTGACATGGAGGTCCTGATCACCGGTGCGAACGGGTTTCTGGGGAGCGCGCTCAGCCGGCGGCTCCTCGGGGAGGGGCACCGCGTGCGGGCCCTGGTGCGTCCCGGAAGCGACGCATCCGCCCTCGACGGGGTGGGAGTGCAGCGGGTGTCGGGAGACGTGACCGAGGCCCCCTCCGTGCAGCGAGCCGTCGAGGGGGTCGAGGTCGTCTTCCATCTCGCGGGGCTGCGTCGCGCGCCCGAGCGCTCGGCCTTTTTCCGGGTCAACGCCGAGGGCACTCGCACTGTGTGTGACGCGATGCTCCGGGTGGGAGCGCGTCGGATGGTCCTCGCCGGCTCGCTCGCGGCCGTGGGCCCCTCTCGGCCGGACCGGCCCCACGTGGAGACGGACCCGTTCGCCCCCGAGGAGTGGTACGGCGAGAGCAAGGCGGAGGCGGAACGCATCGCCCTCGGGACGGCAGGCCTCGAGGTGACCGTGGCCCGTCCGCCGCGCATCCTCGGACCGGGCGATCGCGAGAACCTGGTCTTCTTTCGACTGGTGAAACGGGGCATCCGGCTGGAGATCGGGGGTGGCCCTCGCCCGCTCTCGGTGGTGGACGTGGACGACGTGGTGGAGCTGCTCCTCCTGCTCGCCGTGCGCCCCGAGGCCGTGGGCGAGACCTTCTTCTCCCCGGGGCCGGACCAGACGACGCTCGAGGAGATCCAGGCCCTCGGCGCCGAGGTGCTCGGGGTGCGGCCGCGAACGCTGCGCCTCTCACCCCGGAAGCTCCAGGCGCTGGCGGCGATGGCCGACGGGTTCAGCCGGCTGACCGGGAAGCACCTCCCTCTGAACCGGAAGCTCGCGCGGCAGCTGCTGGCGCCGGCCTGGACCTGCAGCGGGGAGAAGGCACGGGCCCGGCTGGGGTGGATCCCCCGCATCGACGCGCGCACCTCGATTGCTCGGAGCGCAGCGTGGTATCAGGCCCACGACTGGCTATGAGCGCCAAGGCGGCTTTCTACGACGTCGATGGAACGCTGGTGCGGACGAACATCGTCCACGCCTACGCGTACTACGCGATGAACCGCGGCTCGCTCTCGGGCATCGCGGCGCGGACGCTGGCGACCATCGCGCAGATCCCGGTCTACGCCGGGCTGGACCTGCTCAACCGGAAGGTCTTCAACGAGTACTTCTACCGGGCCTACGCCGGCCTCTCCGAGGATCGGCTGGTGGTCCTCGGCGAGGACCTCTTCGAGGACGTGCTGAAGGAAGCCATCTTCCCGAAGGCGCAGGACCTCATCGACGAGGCGCGGCGGGCGGGGTGCCGCATCGTGCTCATCACCGGCGCGCTGGACTTCACCATCACTCCGCTGGCGCGCTTCCTGGGCGCGGACGACGTCATCGCGAACAAGATGCAGTTCGTCGGAGGCGTGGCGACGGGCAAGGTGATTCCCCCGATCATCGAGGGGGCGAACAAGGCCCACGCGATTCGCGAGTACTGCGTGAAGCACGCGCTGCAGCTGGACAAGAGCCACGCCTACTCCGACAGCTTCAGCGACTACGCGATGCTGGCGATGGTGGGCCGGCCCACGGCGGTGAACCCGGACGTCCGGCTCCGCTCGGTGGCCCGGGCGTACCACTGGCCGGTGCTCGACCTGCGCTAGCCGGAGCCCTCCGGCTCGAGCCCGGTCGCGACCACGAACCGTGAGACCATGTTGTACCCGGCGATGGTGCCGATGAGCTCGACCACCTGCTGGTCGGAGAGGACGGCCCGGATGCGCTTCATGGTCGCGGGCTTGACCTCGATGTTCCGGGTCATCTCGTAGGTGAGCGCGAGCGCGGCGCGCTCCGCCTCGTCGAAGTGCTTGGTGTCGTCGAGCGCGGCGGTGGGGTTCTTGAGCGCGGCGAGCTGTTCCTTGGTCCCGCCCGCCTTGAGGAACTCGCCCTCGTGCTGGAACCACTCGTAGTCGGCCTTGTTGAGAACGCCGATGGACATGATCGCGATCTCGCGGAGCTTGGGCGGGACCGTGAGCTTGTTGCGAATCGTTCCGAACACGGAGTTCCAGCCCTGCGCAAAGGCCGGGCTGTTGAGGAGCATCCGATCGAGGTTGAGGAGCTTCCCCCCGGGGCGGCGCTCGCGGATGGCCTTGACGACGTCGGGCGGTCCCGCCTCGTCGCTGTCGGGTCGGTAAGGGAGCCCGGTCTTCGACACGCTCGGAGCCTCCGCAGCACGCGTCGTGCCCAGGGGGATGAGTGCCGTCAGTACCAGCACCAGGACGGCGTTGCGAATCGGCGTCATGGGGATGTTCCTTTCCGTGGAGCTGCCGAGCGACATCCTGCCCTCGTCACAAGCGAGGTGGCGCGGGATCGGCGCAGGATGCTCGATGCCGTGCAGAGCGCTCGCCGGCTGCGCCGGGTCAGGCCGGAGGCATTCGGGCCAGCAGCTCGTCGCGCGAGGGTCCTGCCGGAGGCGGGCACGAGGCGCGGAGATCGGCGAAGCGAATCTCCATGCGCCGCTGGAGGGCGTCGTCGTCGTCCAGAACGGCCGTGCGGTCGAGGAACCCGAGCCGGCGGACGTGGGCGCGGAAGATGTCGGGATCGCCGAGAGCCGTGGCACCGCCGGCAGCGAGGAGGAAGAGCTGCCGGGCTCCGGAGCGATGGAAGAAGTCGACGGGCTCCCCTCGCCACCAGCGCCCACGGGCCTGGTCGCATTCGGTGGCGAGCGCAAATCGTTCGACGGCCTCGGGCTCCACGGCACGGTGATAGGCCTCGGGCACGTCCTCGAGGCGGCTCGCGTCGGCCACTGCAGTGTCGAGCGCGAAGGCGTGGATGAGTGATTGCGACAGCCCGAGCGCAAACATGGGATTGGTGTGGCAGAGCGCATCGCCCACCGGGACGAGGCCGGGGACTCCGAGCTTCCCGTCGGACCGGTAGCGACGAAGGCTGTTCTGGAGGCTCCCCATGGCGACGACGTCGGTGATCGGCTCGGAGCGCGAGGTCCAGGAGTCGAGCGCCGGCATCGCTCTGACCGCCGCCTCGAACGCCTCCACGCGACGGAGCACCTTCAGCTCGCGGTCCTGAGGGAGGATGGCCAGGAGGGCTCCAAAGGTATGGTTGTCCCCGGGGAAGCTGGAGAAGAGGCAGTAGGGGAGGATCCCGCGCGGCGTCGGGACCCACGGGCCGTCGGGAAGGGTCTCTCCGTGCCTCACCCGGTAGTAGCGGGTGTAGTACAGGACGTCGCAGTCGCTGCTCTCGAGCGCCGGCGGAGAGGCTCCGATCTCCGCGAGCCACGCCGGCGCAGAGCTGGTGCGTCCCAGCGCGTCGACGACCAGATCGGCACGGAGCTCTCCCTGCTCGGTGCGTGCGCCCTCGACCCTCCGGGAATGGCCCAGGAGTCCAACGACGCGCATGTCCGGCAGGATCTCGATCTCCGGCTGCGCCAGCACTGCCTTGCGGAGGGCCCACTCGATCAGCGGCCGCCTGACGCCGAGGTAGACGAGCTCCTCGTCGCCGGGGAGAGCAGGCCCGGAGAGCCTGCGGCGCAGGTCGAGCTCCTCCGCGCCGGCATCGAGGAGGGCTGCATAGACGTCCGGAAGATGGGTCCGCATCTCCCGGCGTCCGCGCGGATTGAAGGCATGCGGCAGGAGAAAGTGGGCGACGCCCTTGCGCGTCCAGCGGAACGCGTCCTCGCCGGACGTCACCTCGATCGGGTCTCGCTCCACGAGAAGGACACGGTGCCCCGCGCGGCCAAGTGCCAGAGCCGTCGAGAGCCCAGCGGTCCCACCGCCCAGCACAGCGACCCGGACCGACTTCATGGAGCGACCATACCGGTTCGGGCTCGTCTACACTCCTGGCCGTGGGGAGGATCGCCGGCCTGACGTGCGTCGTCGTCGTCGCGCTGGGCAACGGCGTGGCGAGGGCCGAGCAGTGCACCTTCATCGCGCGGACGGGCGCGAAGGTCTCACCGCGCTCGGGGGACTGTTCCCTGGACAAGGCTCAGGTGAAGAACGGGCGCGAGGTCTGCACCCACGAGGGGAAGACGATCTCCGAGACGACCTGGCGCAACGGCGAGCAGCAGGGGCCCGGCTACTACACCGACTACAACAACCAGAAGCTCGAGGTGCGCTGGAAGGGCGAGACGGTCGACGGGCCGGTGAAGGTCTTCGACAAGACCGGCGCGCTCGAGTGCACGATGACCGTCGTCAACGGGAAGACCGAGGGCGTGGTCCGCGAGCTGTGGCCTGGCGGAAAGCTGAAGCGGGCGACGCTGTTCAAGAGCGGTGAGGCGTCGGGGCCGAAGCTCGGGCTGCTCGAGGATGGACGGATCTTCGAGCTGACGTGCGGCGACGCCTCGTTCACCCCCGAGGACCGGAAACCTTGCGGGTTCGAGGGCGGCGTCTCGACCGTCCAGTTCGTCCAGCCGGATGGCCGGGAGCGGAAGTACGTCGCGAAGTACCAGAAGGGACAGCTCCTCGAGGAGGAGACGGTGGACGACCGGGGCTGGCCCGTGGTGCGCAAGCACTCCGGCGACCGGGTGGACGTCACGCGGCGCTACGAGAACGGGCAGAACTACCGGACGTACGCGACGCAGAAGGGCGACGTCGACGGCGACTTCAAGGAGTGGACCCGGGACGGGAAGCTGGTCGAGGACAGCAAGTACGCGAAGGGCCGGATCATCAGCCGGACGCGCTACTACCTGAACGGGAAGCCGAAGCAGGAGCTGACCGTCGACGCGAAGAGCGGGGCGATCACCGCCCGCGAGTTCTACGACACCGGGACGCAGAAGCAGACCGGAACCTATCAACCGTGCCGGAACGAGCGGTGCCTCGATTACCCCACGCCCGACGGCACGGTGCGCGAGTTCGCCGAGGACGGGCGGCTGGAGCGCGAGAGCCAGTACGCGGGCGGCGAGCTGGACGGCATGCGGCGCGTGTTCCACCGGAACGGGAAGGCGGCGAGCGAGGAGACCTTCGCCAGGGGGCAGGTGCGAAAGCTCCGCTGCTGGGCGAGCGACGGGCGGGTGGTGTTCGAGGAGGAGTACTTCGAGGACGGCTCGCGGAAGTCCGGCTCGGCCCCGATGTCGACCGAGGAGCGCGCGAAGCTCTGTCGCCCCGAGAGCTGAGAGTCGGTCAGGGGCCGCGCGACGTCAATCGGCGTAGAAGACGTCGATCGTGGGGAACGCGACTCGTCCCCGGACGCAGTCCCAGAGGTAGACCGCGAGTCCGGGGTCGCCGGTCCAGAGGGAATAGCGCAGGTCGCCAAAGCGTGCCCGGTCGGCTTCGAACTGGGCGATGGCGTGCATGGCGAACGAGCGTGCACGGCTCAGCCAGATCGGATCCCGCGTCCGCTCGAAGAGCGCGAGGAGCGCGTAACCATTCCCGGCCGTTCCGTGACAGAGATTGCTTCCCTTGCACAGGGGCCCGGCCGCCCAGATCGCCTCGCCACCGGCCAGGAGCAGCGGGTCGAGCTCGTCGCCAGAAAATCGGCCGAGAGATGTGAGGACCCCCGGCGCGCCGTGGCAGTACTGCATGAGCTTGGGTGGTGCCGTCGGGAGCTGCGCCCGCCAGTTCGCGAGATTCCCCTCGCGGGTGACTGTCCGCGCGACGGTCTGGGCGATGCACGTGCGCCAGCCGTCCCAATCGTCGCCGGTCATGAGATCGCGGCCAGCGATGAGCGCTGCTGCAGCTCCGACGAATCCGTGCACAGCGCCGAGATAAGCGCTCCTGCGTCCGTAAAGGTCCTGTACCCAGTACCGGCAACCGAGCTCCTCGGACCACGACAGCTGCGACCACAGGTTCCGGGCCGAGGCGAGAAACAGGTCGGCCCACCGAGCCTCGCCGGTCCGTCTGAAGAGGAAAAGCGCGGCGAGCATCGTGCCGGGCGCTCCCCACATCAGCTCTCGCGCGGGATGATCGACGTTGGCTGCGATGTGGGTTTCGATCCGATCCGCGTCCGCCCGGTCCCCTGTGCGCCCGTAGCGGAGCATGAGCACGCTCGTCTCCCCCATCAGATACGACGTGCCGCCGCCAACGATCCGCTCGGAGCTCAGCCACCGACCCACGCCGGTCAGGAGGGCATCGAGCTCCAGGGTGAAGTCGCGGTGCGTCCGCGCGGCCCCGGTCGCCTCGAGGTAACCGAGGGCCCAGATGACTCCGCATGCGCCGTGGTACAGGGGCAAGGCAGATTCCGTCTCGGCGCCCTCGACGTCCCTGGGATGGAGTGGCCACCAGTCGACCGGACGGAACCGAGCCTCGGTCTCGTCGACGATCCGGGAGATGGTTGCTTGCGCCCGCTGCGCGCTCCAGGGGATCGCGAGGAGAGGCTCGTGACGTGTCTCATCGAACACCATGTCGGCACCACCGCTTGCCATCGGTCGAGGCCAGCAACCGCGCCGCCCGCGAACATACCGCCGCCCTCGCCCACCAAGGTCGGCATCCAGATCAACCACGCCCTGGGTGAGCGCCGAAACATGCCCCTTCAGCTGCACTGCGCAGCCGAGGCGGTGATGTATCTCGGCGCCCCGGACCTGGCCGGACACCTCATGGGGGCGGCGGATGGCCTGCTCGCAAAGCTTCCCATCCACTACTGGGCATCGGACCAGAAGCCCCTGGAGCGGTTCCGCCAGGCGATCGCGAAGCAGATTCCTCCCGAGCGGCTGGCGTCCCTCCGCCAGGAGGGAGCGCGGCTCAGCCTCGAGGAGGCGATCCTCCGGCTCTTCGGCTTCAGTCCGTCGATCGAACGCCCCTGAAGGGTTCGCCAAAGGGCCCGCACCGTCGTAAGAGTCTGTCCGGATGCGCCAGCTCAAGACCCTGAAACGCCTCTATGACGAGGAGCGGCACGTCGTCGTGACGGAGAAGGGCAGCCCGCCCCGGGTGCTCTTCTTCGGCGAGGACTTCCTGCTGGAGGACCTGCCGCTGGACACGCGGGTGGTGTTCCCTCGGCCGCCGCTGCAGGGCGTGCCGAACGTGAAGGCGGCGGTGCGCTGGGCGCTCAACCACCCCGAGGGGATGGACCCGCTGCACGCGCTGCTCCGGCCGGGGATGAAGGTCACCATCGCGATCGACGACATCTCGCTGCCGCTGCCGCCGATGGCGCTGCCGGACGTTCGGCAGACGATCCTGGAGATCGTGCTCGAACTGCTGACCGACTCGGGCGTGGACGACGTGCACCTCATCATCGCCAACGCGCTCCACCGCCGGATGACCGAGTCGGAGATGCGGCGGATGGTGGGGTCGAAGATCTTCGACGGCTACTATCCCGAGCGCTACTACAACCACGACGCCGAGGATCCGGACGGGATGGTGGAGCTGGAGCGCACCAGCCTCGGCGAGGTGGTGGCGATCAACCGCCGCGCCGCGGAGAGCGACCTCCTCATCTACGTGAACATCAACCTCGTGCCGATGGACGGCGGGCACAAGTCGGTGGGCACGGGGCTGGCGAACTACGAGTCGCTGCGGGCGCACCACAACCCGAAGACCATCCGCGAATCCGAGAGCTACATGGAGCCGGCGCGCAGCGCGCTCCACAAGAGCACCGAGCGCATCGGCCGGGTGATCGACAAGTCGCTGAAGGTCTTCCACATCGAGACCGCGCTGAACAACCGGATGTTCGACGGTCCGACCGGCTTCCTGGGAAAGCGGGAAGAGGACTACACCGAGTTCGACCGTCTGAAGTTCCAGGGGCTGAAGTACACGCTGTCCAAGCTGCCGCGAGCGGCGAAGCGGAAGCTGTTCATGCAGATCCCGGCGCCCTACCAGGTGATCGGGGTGAACGCGGGCGCGACCGAGCCCTGCCACGAGAAGACGCTGGAGCTGTGCTGGAAGCAGTACTCGGTGCCGGTGGAGGGACAGAGCGACGTCGTGATCTTCCCGGTGCCGTACATCTCCCCGTACAACGTGAACTCGATCCTGAACCCGCTGCTGGTGCAGGTGATGGGGCTCGGGTACCTGTACAACCTGAACCGGGGCGTGCCGCTGGTGAAGAAGGGCGGCGTGATCATCCTCTGCCACCCGGCGTACGACGAGTTCGATCCGGAGCACCACCCGAGCTACATCGAGTTCTTCAACCGCCTGCTGCCCGAGACGCGGGACGCGATGAAGCTCGAGCACATGTACGAGCGGGAGTTCGCGGAGAACCCGTCATACGTGCACCTGTACCGGAAGGGGCACGCGTACCACGGGGCTCACCCCTTCTACATGTGGTACTGGGGCGAGAACGGACGGCAGCACGTGGGGAAGGTGATCTGCGCCGGCGCGGAGAACAACCACGTGCCGGAGCTGCTCGGCTGGGAACGGGCCGACACGCTGGGCGAGGCGATCGACATGGCCCGCGGGTTCATGGGCCGGAGCGCGAGCATCACCTGCGTGAAGACCGCGCCGATCGTGCAGTGCGACGTGCGGATCTAGCTGAGAGTCTGGCGCAATGAGCCCGGCGAGACTGATCGTCGCAGTGTTCGTCGGTTTCGTCGGAGCCGTCTCCGTCTTCACGGTGGCCGCAGGGCTGACCGGCTCGCTCCCTGTCGCCGTCGCCATCTCTGCGGTCATCGCCGCGGTGGTCGCTCTCCGGCTCCGCCGCCGACTGGCCGCCCTGGACGAGCAGGCCGCAGGTCGGGGGCTTCTCGTCCTGTCGGGCGCGGCGACGCTGCTCGCAATCTTTCAGCTGGTCCGATTGACGGTCTTCACCGTCGCTCCCACGCGCGACGACTTCGCCGCGGTGCCCTCGAGCAGCTTCAGCCGCCACCACTACTGCGCAACCGCTTACTTCGTCGCTGGAGGCATCGCGCGCGACACGACGAACATCTACGACAACGCGATCTACGACCACCCGGACAGCGTCGCGACGACTCAGCGTAAGCCACGAACGATCGACGGCTTCAACGTCGACGTCTACGAGTACCCGCCGCCGTTCCTCCTGCTCCCCCGGATGCTGATGCGCGTGGCGCCGGACTTCACCCGGTTCCGGATGGTGTGGTTCGGGTTGAGCGCAGCCGCGCTGCTCCTGGCCATGCTGATCACGGCCGCCGCGTTCCCACGAGCACAGGCCACCCGGGCGGTGCTGCTCATGCCACTCGTCTGGGCAGGGATGGGCACCATTGCCGGACTGCAGATGGGCAACTTCCAGGTGATGACGCTCGCCATCTCGATGGCAGGCATGGCGCTCTTCGCTCGACGCCACGATGCAGCAGGCGGAGCGCTCCTGGGCTTCGCGGTCGCGAGCAAGCTTTTCCCCGGGATGCTTCTCGTCTACCTCGCAGCACGTCGAGCATGGCGACCCGTGGTCGCGACCTGTCTCGGGGGCCTGCTCTTCGCCCTGCTCGCACTCTGGGACATGGGCCTGGCTCCCTACACTGCGTTCGTCCAGCATCTGCCGCGGCTGCTCGGCGGCGAGGCCTTCGCGGCCTTCAGGAATCCCGCGGCCATTGCGGCGAACCAGTCCATTCCGGGGCTCGTGTTCAAGCTGCGGTTCTTTGGTCTCCCGGATGCGGGGTTCGGGGAGGCGAAGCTGCTCGGCTGGATCTACACGGTGATCGCCGTGACGCTGACCGTCCTGCTCGCTCGACGCGGCCGCGGCGGACCGATCGCCTGGATCACGGTGCTCGTCCTCGCGACGCTCCGGAGCCCGTTTCTGCCGGTCGGCTATGCAGCGATCACGCCGCTGTGGCTCCTGACGCTGCTTGGCGCCAGGGACGTCGTGCGAGGCCGGGCACTGGCCTGGATCGGCCTGGCCTGGCTGGCGTTCGAGATCGTGTGGCCGGTGGACTGGCCACTCGATCCCAGGGTCGCCGTGGCGATCAATCTCGTGCCGATGGCGACGATGCTGGCGCTCGTCGTGCTCGCCGTCCGCTCGGAACTGGGCTCGGAGACGGCTCGAGGCACGACGGTGGTTCCGGCTCCGGCGACGGGCTGAGCCCCGGGTCAGTACCCGCCGGTGTTGGAGCTCCAGATCGCGCTGTGCGAGCGCCGGACACTCCGTGCGCTCACGAAACGGGACTTCACCAGATCGATCGCGACCTTGCCGATGACATCCTTCGCAACCGTCCCGCGGTAATGGGGAACCGTTCGCGCGAGACGAAGCTCATGCTCGTGCGCCACCACGGGCTGCCAGCTCCAGATCGACGCCTCGGGCGCTCCTTCGGCGATCTCGGTCAAGGTGACCCAACCGACGATGGGAAGGAAAGAGACCTTCCCGTTGCTGCCATCCTCGGTCTCGCAGAGCAGAACCTTCAAGCCGAGGTCCCCAGCCGTGAGTGCGCTGCAAGAATTCGCGGGCTCCGCCGGCTCCGTCATTGCGCGCTCTTCCAGCGAAACGAAAGTCCTGTTCCCCGCGTCGTCGTCTCGCGCTCGAAGCGGACCAGAACGTGCGCACCGGCGAAGTCGTCGGAGACGGGCACCTGGATGACGGCGTTCCTGGTTCCCTCGGGGCACCCGGGCCAGGCGCAGGTGAGGAGCGCCTCGTCGTGCAGGGGATGCCTCTGACGAAGGTGGTGACAACGATCCCGTGCCCAGAGGGACGCGGAGACTTCCGAAACGGACATTCGAGCTCCCGGACCTCAAGTTGCCCGCCAACCGGGTCGGGAAGTCACCTCACGCTCTAGCACGTTCGAGCGGGATCGGCCCAATTCGAGTCCCCAGGGGCACTTGCGGCCCAGTCGTTCGACCGAAGGCGAACATCGCGCATGGAGAATGCCATCGTCATCGGCGTCACAGCGTCGTGATCAGCCCACCATCGATGACGAAGTCTGCGCCCACGACGTTGCCCGCGCGGCGGCCACGTCCTTCGTGAACCCCGACAGCAGAGTGTAGGTCAGCGGACCTCGACGTCGACTCGAACCGTGCGCGCCGGGATGACGTCGCGCTCCCAGGGCCGGCGGTACGCGAGCTGCAGCACGCCTTTCCCCGGCCGGACGGCGAGGAACACGAACGAGGTCGTCCCCCCGGCACCCACCGACGCGTCGGAATCCGTCGATGCGTGGTACGTCCCCGGGTCGATCGCCGTGAGCACCTCCGGAAGCGGAGGCACCACCGCCCACCCGTAGCCGGTCGTCACGTTCGCCTGGAGCTGCAGCCCGAGCTCCTGGCGCACCGCGAGCGCCACCTGCCCGCCCGCCTCGGAGACCATGATGCGCGGCGGAGTCGATTCGGTCGGCGCCGGAGTGGGCGTCGCGCATCCCAGCGCGACTGACGCACCCAGCACGATGACCCACGCCGCTCGCATCGCCGCCACGATAGATCCATTGCCGCTCGCTGACCGCGGCTTGCCGCGAACCTCTCCGGCGCCCAGGATGGCCAGGAAGCAAGCGGGAGGTCGTCGATGCAGGCGGGGAAGATCTGTTACCTCGAGATCCCGGCGAAGGACGTCGAGGTCTCCTCGGCGTTCTACGTGAGACTCTTCGGCTGGACCGTGCGCGTCCGTGGCGACGGCGCGAAGGCCTTCGACGACTCGACCGGCGCGGTCAGCGGCTCGTGGGTCGTCGGACGGCCGCCGGCGCGCGAGCCGGGCATGCTGCCCTACGTGATGGTCGAGGACATCGACCGCACGCTCCAGGCCGCGACCAGGCTCGGCGGCGAGATCGTCACGCCGCGTACGGCGCTCGGCCCCGGGGACGCCTACGCGACCCTCCGCGACCCCGCGGGCAACCTCGTCGGGCTCTACCAGAACCGCTGATTCCCCCTCGGGATGACCACGGACCCCATCTACCTGGACCACAACGCGACGACGCCGCTGCTGCCCGAGGTCGTCGACGCGATGCTCCCGTATCTTGCAGTCCACTTCGGCAACCCCTCCAGCGGGCACCCCTACGGGCTCCGCGCGAGGGCCGCGGTGGATCGAGCCCGCGACCAGGTCGCCGCCTTCCTCGGCTGCGACGCCGACGAGGTCGTCTTCACCTCCGGCGGTACGGAAGCGAACAACCTCGCCATCCGCGGAGTGATCGAGGCCTCTCCGGGCAAGACCCAGGTGGTCACGACGACCATCGAGCATCCCGCGACCGCGCGCCCCTCCTCCTGGCTCGAGAGACACGGGCGCCGGGTCGTCCGACTCGGTGTCGACGCCGACGGCCGCGCTCGCCTCGACGAGGCCCGCGCCGTCATCGATCGCAACACCGCGCTGGTCACGGTGATGCACTCGAACAACGAGACCGGAGTCCTCCAGCCGGTGGCGGAGCTGGCGGACCTCGGTCACGCCACCGGCGCAGTCGTTCACACCGACGCCGCGCAGTCCCTGGGCAAGGTTCCGGTCCGGGTCCGTGAGCTCGGCGTCGACCTGCTTTCCCTCGCCGGCCACAAGCTCTACGCCCCCAAGGGCGTGGGAGCGCTGTACCTGCGCCGGGGCACGACGCTCGCGCCGTTTGCGCTCGGCGCCAGTCACGAGCGCGGGGTGCGCCCGGGAACGGAGAACGTGGCGTCCATCGCCGGCCTGGGCGTCGCCTGCGAGCTCGTGGGGAGAGATCTGGAAGCCACCGCGGCGCGGGTGAAGACCCTGCGTGACCTGCTCTGGGCCCGCCTGGCGGCCGCCGTTCCGGGACTCGCCCTCAATGGACACCGCGAGCGACGGCTCCCGAACACGCTCAATGTCCGCTTCCCCCGCGTCTCCGGAAGCGCCGTCCTCGAGGGGGCGCCCGAGGTCGCCGCATCGACCGGGTCCGCCTGTCACGAGGGCGGAGAGAGCGCCTCCGCCGTCATCCTCGCGATGGGAGTCCCGGCGGACGAGGCGCTCGGCTCGGTGCGTCTCACCCTCGGCCGCGGCACGACGGAGGAGGAGGTGGTCCGGGCGGCCGAGGCGCTCACCAGGTCCTGGCGCCTGCTGTCCAGCCGTTGACGCATCGCCCTGCGGCCCTCCCGCTCTCCTGAGCTCCGCTACCCGGGCCTCGCCCGCGCGCGCAGCCAGCCGTCGATCGAGAAGCGATCATCGAGCGCGGGCATCGCCAGCAGGAACAGGAGCAGCCCGCCCCGCGGGATGACGTGGGTGTGAAACTCGTAGAGCGGCTCGAGGAGGAGGTGGCCGAAGGTCACCAGCACCAGGACGCCGCCGAGAGCGAGGAGCGCGTCCCGGGTCCGGAATCCGAGGAGGAGCAGGCCGCCGGCGACCAGCTCGATGATCGGCACCACCGTGCCCGTCGCCCAGAGCGACCACCGGGGAAGGAAGGTATGGACGTAGGGCTCGACGAAGAGGCGGCGGGCGTGCTCGACCGGGCCCAGGCTGAACGTCTTCCACAGGCCGGCCATGAAGAAGATCAGACCGAGGATCCACCGGGCGATGAGGAGGGCCCACGCACGGTTCGACGAGGAGTCTGGCTGCATGCTCCGCATTGAAGCGGGGGGCGCCGACAGCCGACCAGCGCGAACGGCGCCACGCGCTGCAAGCGAATGGCAGGAGCCTTCTCAGGAGTGACCGCGGATGAAGGCGCCGGCGACGGCGAGCGCCTCGCGCCCGGCCTCCAGGCGCGCGTTCCACAACGGCCAGGCGTGGATCATGTGCGGCCAGATCTGCAGTGTCACCGACACGGCGGCGGCGCCGGCGGCGGCTGCGAACCGTGTCGCGTCGGCGAGCAGTGCCTCGTCGGAGCCGACCTGGATGAGCGTCGGCGGCAACCCGGCCAGCTTCGCGTGGAGCGGCGAGACCCGGGGATCCCTCGGGTCTATCCCCTTCGGGAGGTAGGCGGACACGAGCTCGCGGAGATACTCCTCGTGGATGGTCGGATCGACCGCGGCCTTGGTCGTGAGCGTCGATCCGGAGAGGGTGAGGTCGGTCCACGGCGAGGTGAGCCACGCGCACGCCGGGAGCACCTGGCCGCCGTCACGCAGCTGCTCGATCAGGGCGATGGTGAGGCCGCCCCCGGCGCTGTCTCCTCCGACGGCGATGTCGCGGGCATCGATGCCCTGCTCTCGCAGGAACCGCCACGCCGTGAGGGCATCCTCGAGCGCCGCGGGGAAGGGATGCTCCGGCGCCAGCCGGTAGTCGACGGCGAGCGTCCGTCGACCCGCCTTCCTACCCGCCTCGGTCACCAGCCGTCGATGGCTGACGATGGAGCCGGAGCAGTAGCCGCCGCCGTGGAAGTAGAGGAGGACCTGCGAGTCTTCGCTGCCCGGGACCGTGGACCACTCGCCGGGGACCCCGGCGAGATCGACGGGCTCGAGGCTCACGTCGTCCGCGATGGGCCAGGTGGAGCCGATCTCGTCGAGGCGCTGCCGCCGCGCCGCCCAGCCGGTCGGCCGTGGCTTCGAGGCCAGCAGCTCGCGGACGGCCTCGATCTCGGTCGGAGCCATGGACGCGTCCGTCAGTCCTCGTCGTCCCAGTCGAAGACGTACTCACCCTCCGAGGTGTAGACGTCCAGCTCGGCGACCGGCTCGCCCGAGCCCGCTTCCCCTTCGAAGATCGCCCCGGCGTCCCAGGGGTTCTGCGGGAGCGAGCTCTTCTCCAGAACGTCGCGTGCCTGCTGCTCGACCCAGCTTCTGGCCGTCCGGAGCGCCGCGGCGGCGTCCGGACCAGCGGGGAACGTCTTCTCGCGCGGAGGAGAGGTCCGAACCTCGGCGCGGTACGACTGGACGGAGCTCGTGGGCATCGAAGGCCTCCGGAGGCAGCTTTAGAGGATCTGCCGCGCCGGACACCAGCCTCCCTAGAGCACCTCATGGAGCGTGTAGATCACGCGGTCCGGTATCCGACGCCCCGTGCCCACCGCGACCAGGTCGTTGACCCAGCGGTGCTCCGGCGAGGCGGTCTCGAGGAAGGCCACGGTGCGAAGGTAGTGCTCGCCCTCCGAGACCGAGGGCACGGCGTGCCGGATCCCGCGGTAGGTCTGCGAGATCAGCGCACCGTCATCCGTCCGGAGGGCCAGCCGCACGTCGCTCCGGAACGTGCCGTCCGCGCCCTCGAGGAGCCAGTCGCCCCCGACGTCCGGCAGCACCTCGCCCCGCAGTCTGGGCCCCTCGAAGCGTCCGCCCGACACCGGGACGAGCCGTCGCCTCCCGAGCGGCGTGACGCCCAGGTCGTGGATGGGACGGAGCGAGATCTCGAGGGTGAAGAGCAGCTGGGTGCGAAGTGAGCTCATGGCCCGGTGGATCCGCCCTCCAGTCGCTGGAGGGTCAAGCTGCGCGCCTTTCTCTCGATGCACCGAGCAGCGCAGCCTGTACAGTCGCGACCCATGCGACGCTCCGCCTGGCTTGCCCTGACGCTCGTCCCGCTCTCGTCCCTCGCGGGTCCGGCCACCCCGAAGGACGTCGCGACGCTCTTCACCGAGTGGCGCGAGTTCCAGCGGCCCCCGCGCGTCAACGGCGTGCCGGACTACTCGCCCAAGGCAATGGCCGCTCAGGCCAAGGCGCTCCCTGGCTGGCTGGCGCGGGTGAACGCCCTCGACGTCTCGAACGCGCCGCTCCCGCTGCGGAACGACGTCAAGCTGATCCGGGCAGAGATGAACGGTCTGGATTTCGACCACCGGGTGCTCAGCCCGTGGACGCGTGACCCTTCCTTCTACGTCACCGTCTTCGACGAGCAGTCGGATCAGCCGGCTCGAGAGGCCGAGTGGGCCGACGCAGCGGTCGAGCTCTGGGCCCTGAAGTTCCCGCTCTCCGCCGAGGCCGAGCGCGAGCTCCTCGCCGGCCTGCGCGCCGTTCCGCCCCTCCTCACCCAGGCGCGGACGAACTTGACGGGTAGTGGCAAGGACCTGTGGCGAATGGCTGGCGGACCCATCCGCTCTCAGGCCACGGCGCTCACCGCGTTCGGACCCAAGGTCTCCTCGAATGCCGCGCTCTCCGCCGCGGTGAAGGCCGCGCTCACCGCGACCGAGGACTACCGCAAGTGGGTCGAGCAGCAGGCCGCGACCAAGACCGGCCCATCCGGCGTCGGCGTCACCAACTACGACTGGTACCTCGCCAACGTCGCGCTCATCCCCTACACCCACGCCCAGCTGGTGACGCTCCACGAGCGCGAGCTGGGGCGTGCCCGCGGCACGCTCGCCGCCGAGGAGCTGAAGAACCGCGCCCTGCCGCCGCAGCAGCCCGCCACCACGGTCGAGGAGCACCAGCGCCGCTTCGACGAGGCCCTCAAGACGTGGACCACCTTCCTGCGTCAGAACGACTTCATCACCTGGGAAGACTGGATGGGGCCGGCCCTGGGAGTGCTCCCCGGCGGCTTCAACCCGAAGCCTCCACTCGAGTTCTTCGCGGAGGTAGAGGCGCGCGACCCGCTGCTGATGCGGCTGCACATGTGGCACTTCGTGGATCTGGCGGTGCTCGCCCACCGGCCGCCTGCCGATCCGGTCCGCGCGCGCCCGCCGCTCTACAACATCTTCGCCTCGCGTACCGAAGGCTTCGCCACCGCGCTCGAGGAGCTGATGATGCATGCCGGTCTCTTCGAGGGCCGTCCCCGGTCGCGTGAGCTCGTCTACGTGATGCTCGGGCAGCGCGCGGCGCGCGCGCTCGGGGACCTCCACATGCACGACAACACCTGGACCCTCGAGCAGGCCAGCGAGTTCGCCTCGAAGGCCACGCCGAGAGGTTGGCTCCGTCTCGACGGCCACACCGTCCGGGGCGAGCAGCTGCTGTGGCTGCGCCGGCCCAGCTACGGGACGACGTACATCGTCGGCAAGGCGATGACCGACGACCTCATCGCCAGGATGTCGAAGAACGGCCCGCTGCCGATGAAGGCGCTCCTCGATGGGCTCAACCGGACCGGGCTCCTGCCGATGTCCCTGGTCGTCGAGGAGCTCGCTGCCGGCACGCAATGAGGAGGCGACGGACCATGATCTCCCGGGCCAGGCCCCTTCTGCCGCTCCTCCTCTGTGCGTTGCTTGCATTCGCTGCGTGGGCCGACGAGCCGGCGAAGAAGAGCCCGGCTCCAGGCTCGTTCACCATCGAGAGCTTCCGCCTCGAGAGCGGGGTCACGCTTCCCAAGGCGATCGTCGTCTACGGCACCTACGGCAAGCTCGACGCCGCGAAGAGCAACGCCGTGCTGCTGCCTTCGCACTACATGGCGAAGAGCGACGGCTACGACTGGTTGATCGGCGAAGGCCGGGCGCTGGACCCGAAGAAGCACTTCCTGATCATGACCGAGCTGTTCGGGAACGGCCGCTCCTCCAGCCCGAGCAACACGCCCGAGCCATTCCACGGCCCGCGCTTTCCCGTCACCGCCATCCGCGACAACGTCGAGGCGGTGCGCCGGCTGCTCGAGGACGGCCTGGGCATCCACCACCTCGAGGCCGTGGTGGGCTTTTCCATGGGCGCCGAGCAGGCCTTCCAGTGGGCGGTGAGCCACCCGAAGTTCGCCGACAAGATCGTCGCCACGTCCGGAACCGCGCGCTGCTGGCCGCACGGGATCGTCCGGCTCGAGAGCGAGATCCGGGCCATCACCATCGACCCGAGGTTCAAGGGCGGCGACTACACAGAGCAGCCGGTCCAGGGAATCGAGAACATGGGCGCCGTCTGGCTTCCCTGGCTCTTTTCCCAGGAGTGGTGGCGGCGCGAGCTGTGGAGGAAGAGCGACCCGGCTGCCGCCAGCATGTCGCTCGCACAGTTCACCGAGTCGCAGGTGAAGGAGTTCTTTGCCGGCGCGGACGCCAACGACCTGATCCTCCAGATGCGCACCTGGGAGAACCACGACGTCGGAACCACGCCGGGGTTCGACGGCAGCACCGAGAAGGCGCTTCGATCCGTCTCGGTCCCGGTCCTCTACATGCCCTCGGAAACCGACCTCTACTTTCCGGTCAGTGATGCGAAGCAAGAGAGCAAGTGGATCAAGAAGGTGACTCTCGCTCCGATCCCGTCGCTGTGGGGACACCCCGCCGGCGCGGGGGCGAGCCCCGAGGACCTGGCGTTCATCGAGAGGAAGCTGCGCGCGTTTCTCGCCGCGCCCTGAGCCGTCCACGGCGACCCTCCCCGTCGTCCTGCGTTCCGTTGCGACGGCAATCGCCGCGAAACGTGAATTCGAGATCGTCCCCTCCGTCGAACGCTGCCGGGCCGGCGCCAGGAACGGAGGAGCAGCATGGATCCGAAACACCGCGCCGTTGTGATCGAGCGGTCACACCTCTCACCCCGCAGACTCTTGCTCGCGGCGCTCGTCTCGGCGCTGAGCCTGTCCGGATGTGACAGCAACCCCGAGGATCAGTCCGGCCTGCCCGACTCGGGCCCCGATGTCTCGGTGGACGCCGGGGTCGATGCAGGGGGCGCGCTCCATGCCTCGACACCCACCATCGTCCGCTTCGAGGTGAAGCAGGTCTGCGTCCCCGGCAACCAGCCCCAGGACGGCATCAGCGTCTCCGTCTTCCTCGACGTCCTCGACGACCAGGGAACGGACGCCTGGATCTATCGCCTCATCCAGTACCGGAATCCCGACGGCGGCCCCGGGCTCCTCGAGCTGACGTCGCCGAGCCTCCCGCCAGGAAGCTACTCGTACCCCGCGGACCTCCCGGGCCATCCGAGCGTCGTGGACACCTCCCCGTCCTTCTCCTTCGACCTTCCTTTCCTCGCCGAGACCTACGTCCTTCCGTCCGGCGGCGGGCAGGTGCTCTCCGGCTCCAAGACGGCGTTCATCGAGCCAGTCGACGGCGGCTGTCCTTGACCCTACGCTCCCCCAAAAGCAAATGGACGCAGACGACCAGCGCGCAGCGGTGCGCGTTCCCGTGGAGTCGCTCGAGCCCGCCATCGAGTTCCTCGAGCGCTTCGGGTTCCGCCTCGACGAGATCGCTCCCGCGGACGACCCGTCCGAGGCCCTGATGAGCGGCCACGGGCTGGTCTTGAAGGTCGAGCGTTCCCGCGCAGGGACGATCGAGCTCCTCCTCCCGGCCGGCGCTACGCGGGCAACCGGGCGGCACCTCGGTCCCGGTGGCCTGGTGGTGGACGTCGCCACGTCGACCGAGTCGGCCACGTCGTTCACCGCCCCGACGTTCGTCCACACCCGCCTCGCCGACACACCGTTCCACGAGGGCCGCGCCGGCCTGCTCTATCGCGACCTGTTGCCCTCGCGGCTCGGCGGCCGATGGGTCGCCAGCCACATCCGCGTCGCCAGGGGCGGTCCGGTCAAGGATCGCGTGCACCATCACGCGGTGCACCTCCAGCTCCTCTACTGCCTGTCGGGTGAGTCGGAGCTGGTCTACGAGGACCAGGGACCTCCGTTCGCCTTTCGCGCCGGAGACCTCGTGCTGCAGCCGCCGGGCCTTCGACACCGGGTGCTCGCCGCGAGCGAGGGCTTCGAGGTCGTGGAGCTCGCCTCGCCGGCCTGGCATCCGACGCGGATCGACCACGAGATGGCCTTGCCCTCGGCCGGGCGGGCGCCCGATCGCCTTCGCGAGGGACAGCGGTTCCTGCACGCCGTCGGAGATCGCTGCGTCCCTCAGCCGCTGACTGCCGGGGTGACTTCGCTCGACCTCGGGCTTCAGGTCGCGAGCGGTGGGCTCGCCGCCGCCCGGGTGCTCCGCTTCGACCGGCCCGCCTCCATCGAGCTACGGGACAGCCACGAGCTCAGGTTCCTCCTCGTCATCGCCGGCAGCGGGTCAATGGACGGCTCGACGAAGGCGGCGATCGATCCGGGCGACGCAGTGTCCCTTCCCCGGGGACCGTTCGTGCTGACCGGTTCGCCGGGTCTTCGACTCTTCGAGGTCACTTCCGGGGCGGCAGTCCCCGCCCGAGCGTCGGACTGGTAACTTCGGCCCCGGCCGGAGGCTCACCGTGGGCGACCGCAAGACAGAGGGCATCGACGCGACGAACCAGGCGTTCCGCCGGTACGACCAGGTCGAGAAGAAGCAGGAGTACCACCTCGCGGAGGCCGACCACGCCGAGGCCTTCGACGAGGAGACCCGCATCCCGATCTGCGACCTCGGCCGGTTCCTCCGCGGCAACGAGAGCGACAAGAGCGCCTTCGCGAGCGAGCTCGGCGATGCGCTGCGCCGGCTGGGCTTCGCCATCCTCGAAGGGCACGGGGTCGACACCGCGCTGTACGACGACGCCGATCGGCGCATCCTCGATGTCTTCACCCGGGTGCCGCTGGAAGAGAAGCTCCGCTACCGCGCGCAGCGATTCGGCTCGGTCAACCAGGGCTACTTCCCGATCAGGGAAACGACCGACATCCACCCCGACCTGGTGGAGGGCTGGGTGTTCTGCCGCCGCGCGTTCGACCTCGACGACGACCCGGCTTACCGCGAGGAAGACTTCTGGCCCGGGACGGGACTCGAGCCGGTCTTCCGCCGGGTGGCGCAGGCGCACGAGCGGCTGATCCATCCGGTGATGCAGAGCCTGCTCCGCTCGCTGGGCTGCGACCCGCACCTCTACGATCGCAAGCTCACCGGCACGAACTTCGGGCTCCGGCTCAACTACTACCCCCCGATGAGCCCGACGGATGAGGGCTCGGGAGCGGGCCGCATGCTCGGCCACGAGGACGTCGACCTCTTCACCTTCCTCCCCGCTTGCCGCGTCGAAGGACTTCAGGTCCTCAACCGGGCCAACGGGAAGTGGATCCGCCTCGATGCGCCGAGAGGCTCGATCATCCTCAACACCGGCGACTACGTGCAGCGCATCTCCAACGACATCTTCCCGTCGACGACGCACCGGGTGAGCCCACCGCGCGATCCGGCCCAGCGCCGGCAGCCGCGCGTCTCGCTCCCGATGGCGATCTACCTCTGGGAGGACGAGGTGCTCGACGTGCTGCCGGGCCTCGAGCCGCGGAAGTACGAGCCGGTCAAGGCGATCCAGTTCCACACCCGGATCACCAGCAAGTACTACGGCGACGACTACGCCGTCCGCTGATCCCGGACCACCACCCAGCTCAAGAGGCTGACTCCCGCGAGCGCCCCGAGCGCGGCCAGGGTGATGCCGGGCTGCTGGATCAGCGCGCCCACGAGCAACACCAGATAGATGCCGAGGAAGGCGAGCGGGACGAACGGATAGAGGGGCACGCGGAACGGCGCGTCCGGCCGGGCGGCGCGGAGCTTGAACAGCACGACGACCATGAAGCCATCGGTCACCAGGATGAAGGTGATGGCGAGCGAGAGCAGCCGCTCGAAGGTTCCGGTGGCGGCGAGCACGATGGAGACGAGGGTGACCAGGAGCAGCGCGGTCCACGGCGTACCGCCGGGGTTCACGCGCGAGAGCACCGCGGGGCCCAGCCCGTCGCGCGAGAGGCCGAAGACCACCCGCGGGGTCACGAAGAGGTTGCCGTTGAGCGAGGCCAGCACGACGAGGAGCGCGAGCCCCGACATCACCGCGCCTGCCCGCGGGCCGAAGATGGCGTTGGCCGCATCGCCGGCCACCAGCGTCGAACGGGCGATCTGGTCGAAGGGAAGGACGTGGACGAATGCCGCGTTCAGCAGGAGGTAAAGCGCGGTCACCGAGGCGATGCCGCCGAGGAACACCCGGGGCAGCGAGCGGTCGGGATCCTTCAGCTCCTCGGCGATCTTCGCCGCGTCGGGATATCCGTAGTAGCTCCAGATCACCGACTGAAAGGCGACGGCCATCGCCCCGAAGAGCGCGGTTCCGGTCGGCGCGCCGGGGAGGCTGCCGGTCCAGCCTGCTCCGTTGCCGGCGACGATGGCGACGATGAACACTCCGACCAGCGCCAGGACCTTGGCCGCGGTGACGACGTTCTGGGCCAGGGTCCCGAGCCGGACCCCGACCAGGTGCAGCCCGGTGAAGGCGAGGATGAGGACCACCCCGGTCGCGGAGGCCAATCGAGGATTCCAGCCCAGGAGGCGGCCCAGGTAGTCACCGGACACGACGGCGATGGCGGCGACCGCGGCGCAGTAGGTGCCAAGGCCCTCGACCCAGCCGACGACGAACGCCGCCCGCCGGCCGAAGCTCTCGCGCGCGTAGACGTACTTCCCGCCCGCGTGGGGGTGCCGGGTGGACAGCTCGGCGAAGACCAGGGCGCCCAGCAGGCCCACCGCTCCTCCGAGCGCCCAGGCGACGAAGGTGAGCGCCGGATGCCCGATGGAGCTCGCGACGATCCCCGGAGTCCGGAAGATCCCCGCGCCGACCATGATGCCGACCACCAGCGCGAGACCGTCGCCCCACCCCAGCGTCTTCCTCAACCTGAGGGGCGGCGGGCGCACAGGCGGGCCACTCTAGCCCGAAGGCGCCCGGGGATCGGGACGACGGTCAGTCGACCGAGGGGACCGCCTGGAGGCTCGTGGCACGCACGTCGCCGGGCGCGGGACGTCCGAGCGCCACCACCGCCGCCGAGGCGAGGTAGAGCACTCCCGCGCCGAGCATCGAGAGCTGCACCGCTTGGAGCGGATCGCGACCACCGACGAAGAGCGAGGCGAAGACCGCGACACCGAGGGCGGTGCCGATCTGCCGGCTCGCGTTGAGCACGCCGCTTCCGATTCCGGCGAGCTGGGGCTCGACGCTCGCGAGGATGGCGGCGTTCATCGGCGGGGCGACCAGGCCGGCGCCGAGTCCGAGCAGCGAGAGCAGCGGGGCGAGGACCCAGAACGAGCCTCCGGCCGCCGCCAGAGCGAGCCCGAAGGCGCCGGTGGCGAGGAGCACCAGGCCGCCGACGATCGTCGGCCGCGGTCCGTGGCGGGCGGCGAGCCGTCCACCGACGATGCTCGCCAGGCAGAAGCTCACGGTGATCGCGGTCAGGTGCAGCCCGGTCACCGCCGCCGACTCGCCGCGGACACGCTGGAAGAACAGCGACAGCACCAGCAGCCCTCCGAAGAACGCCGCCGCGTAGAGCAGGGCCCCGGCCGAGGTCGTGGAGAACGTCCGGTGACGGAACAGCCGCGGAGGCAGCATCGGCTCGGCGCCTTTGCTCTCCATCCGCACGAACAGGACGAGGCCCACGATGCCGGCCAGCAGTGGCCAGAGCACCGCCGGCGCGCCCCACCCCAGCTCGCCTCGCTCGACCAGCCCCCAGGTCACGGCGCCCAGGGAGAGAGCAGCGACCGCCTGCGCCGGGAGATCGAGCGTCCGCGCGCCCGTCGCCGGGGTCGGCCGGACGAAACGCGCGGTGAGGAGGAGGCCGGCGATCCCCAGCGGGAGGTTCACCAGGAAGATGCTGCGCCAGCCGAGGGTGGAGGTCAGAACGCCGCCCACCAGCGGCCCGCTCCCGCCGGCGATGGCGGTGAGCGCGCTCCAGAAGCCGATGGCCCGCGCCCGCTCGCGCGGCTCGGGATAGGCCCGCGCGAGCAACGCCAGCGACGAGGGCATGAACAGCGCGGCGCCCAGTCCCTGCAGCATGCGGGCGCCGATGAGCAGACCGATGGTCGGAGCGACGCCGCAG
>DASXGF010000140.1:0-5062 GCA_036489275.1 Myxococcaceae bacterium
GGCTGCTGGCACCGCGGCCAGCGCGGCGACGAGTCCGGCCGTGAGCGCGGCGCCCCTCATCCGAGGGGACAAGGGTTACCCCAACTCAGAGCATTTCCGGAGAAATCGGCCACTTACCGGGTGGGCCCGGCTCCCACCTGCGGTTGACCCGCACAGTGCAGCGGTTAGTGTGAACGCTGCTGAAGGGGGCGCCCTGGTTTCGACGGGGGCACAGAAGCCCTTGGACGCGTGCCGAGTGGGCCTGACACTCGTAAATCACGAAGGCAACGACACAAAAGCCAACGACAACGTTGAGCTCGCGCTGGCTGCTTAAACAGTCCTAGTGCGCGGTCACCCGGGTCTCGGCCCGTGGGCTCGGAGTGACCGTCAGAATGCGGGCTGGCCGTCCGGGAGAGCCCGGGCCCTGGACGGCGAGATTTTTCCGGGATGGGGTGGATGAGAGGGCGTCCGTGCCCGCTCGCCGCCCGACTCCAAATCGCGGACTACGCACGTAGGGTCTCAGGGTGGAAGGCTTCCGGACGCGGGTTCGATTCCCGCCGCCTCCACAAATGGTGTCGCAGGGTTGCCGCGCTTTTCGGGCGGCAATCGCGATCCATTCGCGACGCGCTCGACGGAGCCGCAGACGACGACCGTCCCGCGCGCGGCGAGTAGCCGCCCGACCTCCTCGGCCATGAGCAGGTGGTGCGGGTCCGCCGATCCCGATCCGACGACCGCGACGTGGAGGGAGAGCCGTCCGAGTGCTCGGACTTTACCGTCCTCGGACGCTCGGCAAGGCTCGAGCCTGATGCGTCTCGGACCTGCGCTCGGGATCGTGCTCGCCGTCGGCGGATGCAGCAACGAACGATGCCTCGAGCTGCGGACCGACGGCGTCCAGCCCTCGCCCACGACCTGGATCGTCGCGTCCGGCACCCAGGAGGATGAGCCCCGTCCGAGCATGTTCGTGTTCCTCCCCCCGGAAGGGCCGCCGGCGGGGGTCCATACCGCGGCCTGCATCGGGGCGTTCGGAGGCGCGACCTGGCACTTCCTGGTCTGGTTCGACGACAGCGGCCAGAGCCCGTCCGACACCTACTGCAAGGACCTGTTGGAGAACCCGAGTGCCGCCGACTGCAGCCCCCGCCCGGGACAGCCGTTCGGCGAGAAGACCTTCCACGTCGGCAGGGGCCTGAACACCGTCACCGTGACCATCCATCCGCCCTGAGAGCGGCCCACGCCCCGGACGCGGGGATCGGGAGGCGCTGAGCCGAACATGAGCAGCGTCGAGGCCGTCCAGCGGTCAGCGTCTCGTCGTGACGAGCTCCAGCGCGCGCTCGACGGCCTCCGCTGGCGTGGACGCGAGGACGATGTCCGTCGCCGGCACGCCGCGGCGCGAGAGCTCCCACGTCTCGAGGCCGACCACCGGCTTCCCGGTCTTCAGCGCGAGCGCGATCTCCGAGAGCGTCCCATACTCCCCTCCGACCGCGATGAGCACGTCGGCCGCGCGGACGACCAGCGCGTTCCGCGCCTCACCGAGGCCCGTCGGGATCGCCACGTCCACCCACGCATTGGCCTCGTCCCGGTCGAACCCGGGGAGGATCCCCACGGTCGTTCCGCCCGCGGACTTCGCACCGCGACAGGCCGCCTCCATCACGCCTCCGAGGCCGCCGCAGACCACGACGGCGCCGCGCGAGGCCAGCAGTCGCCCGACCTCCTCGGCGGCCGATGCGATCCGGGAATCCGCCGAACCCGCTCCGACGACGGCGACGTACGCAGGGCCCATCCCTGGATCATGCCGAGATCCCGCGCCTCCGTGCCAAGCTCCGGTCGATGCACCCGACTGCATGGGCGCTGGACCGCTCCCGGCGGGCGTTCGGCGACCTTCCCGACACCGTCGACGACCTCCTCCGGACCGGAGCCGGTGCTCGCATCCGCTGCCCGAAGTGCACATGGCAACCGCGAAAGAGCGATCGCTGGCTCTGCAACAAGTGCAACCGGGCTCGCTGGAACACCTTCGAGACGAGAGGCGTCTGCCCGGCGTGCAGCCACCAGTGGATCTGGACCGCGTGCCTCGCGTGCACGGAGTGGTCGCTGCACGAGGACTGGTACGAGATGCGCGCCTGAGCCGCGCGCTCGCTAGGCCGCCATGCCCGGCCCGACGGCCTGGGCGATGGGACTTGCTTCCAGGCGCCGCCTGTACTCCTCGGCCGGTGCCACGAACTCCGGGTCACCGGCGTGGAGCCTGGCCGCTTCCTTCGGCCCGCGGGGCCGGAGCACTGCCTTGGGCTTGAACTTCCGGAAGGCGAAGGCCTGCTGCACCGCGATGTTCAGCGGCCAGTTGACGTCCAGGCCGTAGCTCTCGGGCTTCCGCCCCTCGGGCAAGTAGGCGGTTCCCAGCAGCCAATCCCAGAACGCGAACTTCGTGGCGAAGTTCACGTCGTGGATCTCCCGGGCATGGTGCCAGCGGTGCATGTACGGCCCGTTGATCATCCACTTCAGCTTCCCCATGTCCCAGTCGACGTTGCTGTGGATCCACATCCCCCAGCAGGCATCGATGACGGACTTGATGGCCGCCACCTCGGGGGACATGAACAGCACGATCGGCGCGAGCTCCGCCGTGCCGGTGATCATGTTCTCGATCACGTGCCCCCGCGACCCGCCAACCCAATCGACATCCGGTGTCGAGTGATGGGCCTCGTGGATGCGCCAGAGGTACGGGTTTACGTGCATCCACCGGTGGAACAGGTAGATGAACAGGTCGTGGGTGAACAGGGATACCAAGACCTGGAGGACCAGCGGCCACTCCCGGATCCCTCGCGTCTGGCTCCAGCCCGTGACGTGGTCGATCCCCGGGATCACGAACCTCGCCGCCAGGAACCCCATCAGCACCGAAAAGACGGTGCTGAACCAGAGCAGGTCCGTCCAGAACTCACGGCGCAGGAAGGGCTGCCGCTCGTACGGGAAACGCCGCTCGAGGGAGATCATCAAAAACGCCCAGAGGACGATGAGGGCTGTGGCGACCAAACTGTCTGGAGTTATCAACGCGAGACGCGGTGCGCAGCAATTTTCTCACCCCCGGGGGAGCCTTCCCGGACGTTGACTTGACGTGGGCCTCTTTGCCGGTGAAAGGGGTGTCGTTTCCCTGCGATGACCGTCCCATTTCTCCTGCTCGCAGCGCTCGCCGGCGCGGTGGCTGTGGTGGCCTGGGTCCGTACCCCGGACCTCGACCGCCCACGCATCTATCCGCGTGAGCCCGAACGCTGGGCCGGAATCACCGGGAAGCCCGCCTCGCTCCGGCACGCGCTGGGGACGGTGCTCTTCTGGGCCGTGGCGCTGTTCGGCCTGGGCGTCGCGGGCGCGGTCGTCTCGGCCTTCGCTCCGGGCAAGACCGGGCTGGCGCTGGCGACCGGGGCGGTCGTGGGCGCCGTGCTCCCGCTCTGGACCGCCCGGGAGATGCTGCGGTTCGGCCCCGGCGCGATGCGGATGATGCCCCGGCTCCCCAAGGCGCCGGTGGGCCGGGTGCCGCGGGTGCTGTTCGTGTGCGGCTCGCAGAATCAGACCGGGCAGATGCTCCAGATCGCTCGCGCCATGCCCGAGGTCGAGGCCTGGTTCACGCCCTACTACTCGGACTGGCTGCACCACCAGACGATCCTCAAGCTCGGTCTCTTCGAGCCGGCCATCCACGGGTACAAGCGCCGCGGCATCTGCGTCGACGAGCTGAACCGTCGGGGGCTGCGCGTCGACCTCGCCGCGGAGCGGAACGACTACGACGTCTGGGTCTGCCCCAACGACGCCATCGTCCCCGGTCGCCTGTCCCGCACCCCCTGGGTCCTGGTCCAGGAAGGGATCATGGAGCAGCCCAACTGGCGGACCTGGGTCTGGCGGAAGACCCGGCTGATGCCCCGGGGCATCGCCACCACCGCGGTGTTCGGCCTCACCAAGCGCTACGAGAGGTTCTGCGTCGCCAGCGAAGGATACCGGAAGCAGTTCCTCGCCGAGAGCATCTCGCCGGACAAGCTGGTGGTGACCGGGATCCCGAACTTCGACGACTTCGCCCGGTTCAAGGACAACGACTTCCCGCATCACGGCTACGTGCTGGTCTGCACCAGCGACGGACGGGAGACGATGATGAAGGTTGACCGGCCGGCGATCCTCAAGCGCTCGGTGCAGATCGCCGCCGGACGCCAGCTCGTCTTCAAGCTCCACCCCAACGAGAACGCCGAGCGGGCCACCCGAGAGATCCTCGCGCTCGCGCCGGACGCGCTGGTCTTCGCCGGCGGCAATGCCGAGGAGATGGTGGCCAACTGCGACGTGCTGATCACCGAGCACAGCTCGCTGACCTTCTGCGGTCTGGCCCTGGGCAAGGAGGTCCACACCAACCTCCCCCTGGTACAGGTGGAGGCGCTGCTGCCGGTACAGAACCGGCGCGCCGCCGAGGAGATCGCCGACGTGATACGGGGCGTCCTGCGCTCCCGGGGCCGGACGGTCGAAGAGAGAACGGGCGAGCAGCGAATCGCGTCCTGACGGAGAGAGACAGACAGATGGGCATCGAGGATTTCAAGAACGGCACCGGACAGCGGCTGTACGCGCGGGCAAAGCAGATTCTCCCCGGCGGCGCGCAGCTCCTCGGCAAGCGGGCCGAGATGTACCTGCCGGAGCTGTGGCCCGCGTACTACTCGCGCGCCTCGGGCTGCGAGGTGTGGGATCTCGATGGCCGCCGCTTCCTCGACTTCACCATGGTGGGCATCGGCGCCTCGACCCTGGGCTACGCCGACCCCGACGTGGAGAAGGCCGTCGTCGACGCCGTGAAGTCCGGCCCGATGTGCACCCTCAATCCGCCCGAGGACGTGGCCCTCGCCGAGCTGCTCCTCGATCTCCACCCCTGGGCGGACATGGTGAGCTACGCCCGGAGCGGGGGTGAGGTGATGGCCAAGGCCGTGCGCATCGCCCGGGCCGCCACCGGACGGGACGAGGTCGCCTTCTGCGGCTACCACGGCTGGCACGACTGGTACCTGGCGGTGAACCTCGGCGGGGGTGACGGGCTCCAGGGCCACCTGCTCCCCGGCCTCGAGCCCAACGGCGTTCCCCG
>DASXGF010000144.1:0-13912 GCA_036489275.1 Myxococcaceae bacterium
AGCGAGACCCGGTACAGCGGCCGCCAGTGGCCCGGGACGCTGGAGTGGTCCAGCTGGAGCTCGCCGCCGTCCGGAAAGAGGCGGTACCGGCCGCTGACATCACTCCGCTCGGCCGAAGGAAGCGGCAGCGGCGTGCGGAACGAGTCGCCGTACCCCACGTCCGCGAGGTAGTCGCCGCCGTCGACCCGCACGTGCAGCGCGAGATGGTCGTAGTCCGGACCCCAGCTCCGGCTTGGCTTGCGCCACACCTTGCCCGAGAGCAGCGCCACGTCGAACCCGAGCTGCTCCAGGGTCCAGGCGAAGAGACCGTTCAGCTCGTAGCAGTAGCCGCCGCGGCGGCGCCGGACGATCTTCTCCCAGTGGTGCCGGACATCGAGCTCGATCGGCACGCGCCAGTGGATGTCCAGGTTCTCGAACGGCACCGTGGTCAGGCATCGCCGCTGAAGCCGCCGGAGGTAGGGCAGCGACGGCCGCTCGCGTTTCACCGCCAGGAGATCCAGGAATGCGCCGAGCTCCGCCTCCCCGAGCGCCGCCGGAATGGGTGCCGGCGATGCCCGGGACGGTCCGAAGGGAGCCTCGAGGAAGGAGGGGTTCAGCACGCGAAACGCTCCAATTGACGCGGAACGGGGCGGCGCGCAACTTCAAGACGTTGACTCGGGGCGTCACCCACCTCGAGTCCACTGTCAGGCTGCGTGCCCGCCTCCCCCTTCACCCGGCGGCGGCCCCTGACGCGGTCCCTTGCGGCGTCGACGCCGGCGCCGGCGCCCTCCCTCGGACGGCGAACCAGCCGACGGCGGACTGGGCGCCCCGCCGGACCGCCAGGCGTCCAGCGCCTCGCGGTGCTCCCCGGTGGCCTCGACGGAGAGCTCGAACACCGTCAGCGCCTCCTGGAAGAGCGGATGTCGCCGGAAGCTCGCGAGCCCGCCACGTCGCCGTCGCTGTCCGGAGAGGGTTGCCTGCGCGAGGAGGATCATCCGGCACCGCTCGGCGATCCGCCGGGGAAGTCTCGCAGTGCGCACCAATTCTTGAAGGAGGTCCTCGATCGCCGGAGGAACCGACGGACCGGCCTCCTCGGACTGACCGCCGCTCCCGGCGCCCTCGCCCGGCTCCGGGGAAGGAGCGGACGGCGGGGGCGCGGAGCGCAGCAGGGGCAGCAGCAGCGTCGCGAGCAGCACCGAGTCCTCGAGCACCGCCCCGGAGCGCACCCGGGCGTCGAGGCGCTCGGCATGCGCGCGCAGGAGCGCCGCGCCCTCCGGGCCACGCTCCTTGAGCCACGCGTCCACCGGTGGCAGGAGGAACTTGAGGGCGTCGAGCGCCGCGAGCAGATTCAGCCCGCCGGCACTCACCCCGCCGCGGAGGATCCGGAAGGTGTCCTCCAGGAGGCGAGGCGGGGCGCAGCGGGGCAGGTCCTCCACCGCGCCTTCCATCGCCGCGTAGGTCCGCGACTCGATGTCGAACTCGAGGCGGCAGGCGAAGCGCACGGCGCGCAGGATCCGGATCGGGTCCTCGCGCATGCGCCTCTCCGCGTCGCCGATGGTCCGGACGTCCCGGAGGCGCATGTCCCGGAGCCCGCCGACGAAGTCGATCACCCGCCCCTCGGCCACGTCGTAGAACAGGCCGTTGATGGTGAAGTCGCGGCGGCGCGCGTCCTGCTCCGCGGTGCCGAAGACGTTGTCGTCGCTGATCAGGACGTCCTTCTCGTCCTTCTCCTCCCCTTCCCCGGCCTCCGGCGCCTCCTCGACCTCGGTCGGGTTCGCCCGGAAGGTGGAGACCTCGACGATCTTCCCGCCCTTGAAGTACACGTGCGCCAGGCGAAAGCGGCGGCCGATGAGCCGGCAGTTCCGGAAGATGCCCCGGACCTCGCTCGGGACCGCGCTGGTCGCGACGTCGAAGTCCTTGGGCGTCCGTCCGGCCAGGAGATCCCGGACGCACCCTCCCACCAGGTAGGCCTGGTGTCCGTACTGGAGGAGCCGGTTCACGACCTTGAGCGCGTCAGGGTCCAGCTTGTCCGGGTCGATGTCCGGCGGGTGATCCGTCGGGACCGGAGCGGTCGGGTCGAGGTGGTCGGCGTCGCTCTCCCACAGCGTGGCCGGGACGGGCTCGGGCTCCTTCTCGTCGTGCGGAGGCGGCGGCTCGGGCACCGGACCGGCGAGCGGATCCGTCCCGTCCTCGTCCTCGTCGGACTCCTCGTCCTCGTCGCCCTCGAGGTCGAGCACGGGGTCCAGCGCCGCGTCTCCGGCGTCTTCGGGCAGCGCGTCCTCTGTGCGTGCGGCGGCGGTGGGAGGCCGGGGCGGGTTGGGATCGTCCGTCATCAGCGATTGACGCCCCGGGTCGGAGCGGGCTTTGAAGGGCACGCGTCTATACCATGCGAACGCTCCTGACGGGCGCCACCGGACTCATCGGAGCAAATCTCGTCCGTACCCTCTTCCGGGCCGGCGAGCGTCCGCGCGTGCTGCTCACGCCCGGGTCCGACGCCCGGTCCCTCGGCGGCCTGGACGTGGAGCGAGTGTCGGGGGACGTCCGCGACGCGCACTCGCTGGCCAAGGCGATGAACGGCATCCAGCGGGTGTTCCACGCCGCGGGCCACGTCCGCTTCGACCAGGCGGGCCGTCTGCTCTTGCTGACCATCAACGTCGAGGGGACGCGCCAGGTGCTCCAGGCGGCACGCAGCGCCGGCGTCCGACGGCTGGTGCACGTGTCCTCCAGCGTCGCGATCGGGCACGGCACCCTCGACCGCCCGGCCACCGAGGCCGAGCCTCCGGCGGAACGCAGCACGCCGTACGCCGAGAGCAAGCGCGCCGCCGAGGACCTCGCCCTGGGCGACTGGGGCGACCTTCAGGTCGTGGTCTGCAATCCCACCTTCGTCGTCGGCGCCTACGGGACGGGCGCGACGAGCGCCGAGGTGGTGCGGCTGGTCGCCTCGGGCCTGGTGAAGGCCTACCCGCCCGGTGGCGCAAACTTCGTGAACGCCGACGACGTGGCCGAGGGTCTCGTGCTCGCCATGTGCGCCGGCCGGCCGCGGACCCGCTACATCCTCGGGGGCGAGAACCTCACCCACCGCGATTTCCTCACCCAGGTCGCCGAGGAGTGCGGGCAGAGGCCTCCGGCGATTCCTCTGCCGGGGTGGGCAGCGCAGGCGCTGGGACGCACGGGCGACGTGCTGGGAACGCTCTCCTCGGCGCGGCTCGGGTGGGTGAACACCCCTTTTCTGAGACAGCTCTTCGAGCCCGCCTACGTGAGCTCGGCGCTGGCGCAGCGGACACTCGGGTACCGCCCCCGCCCGGTGCGACACGGCATCCGCGATGCGCTCCGCTGGTACCAGGAGCAGGGGCTGCTCCCGCGCGACCGGCCGCTCACGCCGCGCGGAGTGCTGGTCAGAAGCTGATCGCCCGGCGCGGCACGTCCACCGTTCCAACGGAGCCGTCGGCGCGGCGAACCTCCAGCCGCACCACGGTACCTTCCTCGCCGCGGAGCCGCTGGATGGCCTCGGCGAAGCCCAGCTCGGCGATGGTCTGTCCGTCGACCCGGAGGACCATGTCACCGGGGTGCAGGCCGGCTGCCGCCGCGCCACCGGACGCCACCAGCGTGCCCAGCACCAGGCCGTCGTCCCCGCGGCTCACCACCGCGCCGATGCCGACCAGATCCGTCGCGGGGGTCCCGTCTGTGGCCACGGGACGGAGGGCCACCTCGACGTCGGTCTTCCCACGAGGAAGCGTGACGATCCGGCGGTTGTATTGATCGGCCTCCACCGCGACGCTGACCGGCGCGTCGGGAAGCCCCTCGAGCTCGAAGCGCCCGTCCGGGCCGGTGAAGGTCCCGGTGCGCACCAGCACCGAGTCCTCGCCGGGCGAGGTCTCCATCGCGACGCGCGCGCCGGCGACCGCGGCGTGGCTGTTCGCGTCCCGGACCACGCCCTGGAGCGTACGTCCGGCGCGGAGCCGTAGGTCCTTCTCCACGCGCGCGCCAGGGCTCGCCGGGAGATCCACCCGCACCCGGTCGGATGGGCCGGTGTCCCGGGCGAGGGCCTGCAGCTCCCACGTCCCCGCATTGAGCCCGCGCACCTCGAAGCGCCCGTCGGGGTCGACGATCGACAGCGTGCGACTCGAGTCGAACCGCCGCGGCCGGTTCAGCTGGAGCGCGAACGCCGTCGAGGGGGTCCCATCGGCGTGGAGGACGCGGCCGGCGATGACGCCTCCAGGGCGGACGGTGATCTCGACCTCGGTGTTTCCCGGCTCCACCGTCACCCGTTCCGAGAGGAGATCTCCGGCCACGGCCTGCGCCCAGCCAACGTGTGCCGGAACCGCGGCGAAGTGGAAGCGGCCCTGCGCATCGGTCGTGGTGGGCGACGGGGGGAGCGCGGCGTTCCGGCCTCGACCTCGTCCCACTCCGACGGTCACCACCGCGTCCGGGACCGGCGCTCCGCTCGGCTCGACCACCCGTCCGGCGAGCGGCTTGTCCGGCGGGGCATCCTCGGCTTGGCGATTCAGGCGGAGGACGATGGTCCGGGTCCGTCCCGCACCCCGGAGCGGCTCGGCGGCCGGAGCAAAGCCGGGAGCTCGCGCCACCACCACCGCGTCCGGCGGAGCGGTGCCGGAGAACGCTCCCTGCGCATCGGTGGTCCAGCTCCGCTCCGTGCCGAGCAGCGCGGACTGCGCCCCGGACGAGCGCAGGGTGACCGTGGCTCCGGAGACCGGCGTCCCTCCGGCGGCCGCCTCGACCCGGCCACTCAGTCGCACCTCGGGGTCGAGCGAGAGGAGCAGCTCGGGCGTCCCCCCCGGCGCCGGCGCGATCAGCCGGATGGGGCTCTGTCCCCACTCGGGTCCGAACGGCACGTACCCCTCGGCCTGCACCGCGGCGAGCTGGTGCGGACCCGGGCGCGAGGGCACGAGGCGGAAGCGCCCATCCGGCCCCGAGCGCACCGAGGTCGCCCCCTCCGGCGCGAGGAAGGTCACCTCGGCGCCGACAACCGGCCGCCCGTCCTCTGCCGACACCACGCGCCCGGTGAAGGGCGCGAACGAGGGCCTGGGCTCAGGGGACGGTTCCGCAGGAGCGGGCGCGGAGGGCGGCTCGGCCCGTCCGGGTGCTCGCGCCCCGGGGGCGCTCCGTGCCTCGCCGACCTCCTGTGCCGGCTCCTGCCTCGGCTGCTCGCGACCGAGGAGGAAGAAGAGGAGCACGGCCAGGGCCGCAGCGAGGACGACGAGCCAGGGCCAGCGACGGGAACGGGATGGAGAAGGCACGGCAGCAGCCCGGGAGCGTGCCCGGGAGCCGGCCGCCGCTCAAGCCGGGGCCCAGCCGGGGCCGGTGTGCGCGGTCAGGGCCGCTTTCGCGCCCGGTGGGTCCGAGGGCGCGCGTCGTCGAGGACGCTGAGGTAGTCGATCGCCAGGGCCTCGGGAGGCGGCGGCGTGGCGCCCAGCGCCGCCACCCGGCGGGTGAAGGCCTTCACGATGTCCGGCAGCGGGCGGAACGCCTGGAGCACGGCGTCGGGCCCCTGCAGCGCCGCCTCCAGGGCCTGGAGCAGCGGCGCGGCGACCGCCTGGATGGGCAGCCCGCGGCGGACCAGGTCCTGGAACGAGTTGCTGAGGGTCAGGAGGTTGTGCCCGGCGGTCTGGACCATCTCCACCGCGACCCGCGCGACCTGCGCCGCGGTCAGCTCCCCGTCGGCGAGCAGCACCAGCGCGGCCTGGAAGTAGTTGAAGATCGGGACGACGCGCGGCCCGTAGCGCTTGAAGTAGGCCGGCGGGGTCAGCCGGTCGAGGTGGATGAAGATGCGGCGCACCGGGTCGGCCCGCGGGACGGCCTTCCAGGCGGTGACGATGCGGGTGCGGTCGTCGGGATAGACCTGCGCCGCCTCGAGCACCTGATTGAGCACCGGCTCGTCGACGCGCCCGGCGATGAGGTCGGCGTAGAGCGAGTAGATGAACGCGTCCGCCTCGGCGTCGTCCCCGAAGAGGACCTCCTCGGCCTCGACCGGAGCGCGGATCCGGCTCTCGAGGAGGACCGGGAGCTTGTAGCCGACCTGTCCCCGGAGCGCGCGGAAGCGGCCCCGCAGGAGATTCCGCACGTTGTCCTTGAGCACCAGCTCGTCCCACTCGACGCCGTCGAGCTTGAGCTTGGCCTCGAGCACGGTGCGCATCTGGGTGGGGCTGCCGGAGATGATGCAGAGCTGGGTGTCACCCTGCGACCGGAGCTCGCGGATGAGCGCGGCGGCGCCGGGCACCGCCTGCTTCTCGCTGGCCTTCTGCAGCGCCGTCCGCACGAGCTGGGCGAAGGTGTCGAACTCCGTCTGGAGGTACGTCTTGTCCAGGTCCCAGCGGTAGATGCGACGGGGCGGCCGCGGGTCGATGCGGTCCGGGAGTGCCATCGGTCAGGGCGTGCCGGAAGGGAGCCCCTCGCGGATGGTGCGAACGAGATCCGAGGAGACGGCCTTGGCCGCCACCTTCCCCGCGTTCGCGATCGCCCGGGCCCGCGAGCGGCCGTGGGCCTTGATGAACGGCCGGTCGAAGCCGAGGACCGGGGCTCCGCCGTACTGCTGCCAGTCGGTGACGTCCTTGAGCTGCTTGAGCCCGTTGCTGAGCATGGCCAGGCCGACCTTCCACCGCAGAGCCGAGTGGTAGGCATAGTTGGCCAGCTCGACGACCGTCTCCGCCACTCCCTCGAGCATCTTCAGGCACACGTTGCCCACGAAACCGTCGCAGCAGATGACGTCGGCCGTGCCCTTGGGGATGTCCACCCCCTCGACGTTTCCGACGAAGCGGATTCCGGAGTACTGGGCGAGCCGGGCGTGCGCCTCGACCACCCGGGGCGGTCCCTTGGTGGACTCGGTGCCGTTGGAGAGGAGGGCCACCGAGGGGTTGGGGTTCTTGCTGATGATCCGCGCGTAGGCCGAGCCCATCACCGCGAAGACCACTAGATCTTCGGCGGTGGCGTCTACCGTCGCCCCCACGTCGAGGATGAGGCTGAAGGGGTCCTGCTTGCTGCCGTGCCAGGTTCGGGTCGGGTAGACACTGGCCAGGGCGGCCCGCCGCACGCCCGGGATGAGCCGGAAGGTACGGGCGCAGGCCAGCACGCCCGCTCCGGTGTTTCCTGCCGAGACCACGGCGTCCGCCTCGCCGTCGGCGACGAGCTGGGTGGCGACCATGACCGAGGCGTGCGGGGTGCGGCCGAGTGCCTCGGAGGGCTTCTCGTGCATCCCGACGAACTCGGGGGCGTGGTGGACGCTGATCCGCTCGCCGCTGTGGCGCGTCTCCGCGAGGACCTGCTCGATCTGCTGGCGGTCGCCGACGAGGAGCGCGTGGATGTGCGGCGCCTCGAGCGAGAGCGCGGCGGCGCCCCGGACGACCTCGGCCGGCCCATGGTCGCTTCCCATGACGTCGAAGGCGATGGTGGTGTCGCGAGGAGGCATCGGACCGGACCGGGCATCCTAGTGGAGGACCGGCCCGGCGACCGAGCCCCATCCACCCGGACGGAGCGCGGCACCGCGGTGGCCCGTTCCCGCCCGAGCTTGCCCCTCCCGGGTGGCCGGCCGAACCGGCCTCAGCCGCCCAGAGCGTGCTTCGGGGTGATCAGGTCGCAGGCGTCCACGACCTCGTGCAGCCCCGCGCGGTTGTAGGTGTGGGTGCCAACGAGGTCCGGGGCCCAGGTCGGCCGGATGGTGCGGACGGTCCGCTCGGCGTATCCGCGCGGATCGAGGCGGGTGATCTCGTTGAACAGCAGGCTGTGACCGTACACCGGGGCGCACGCCTGGCTCGGTCGGACCAGCCGGCCTCCGTCGGTCAGGATCGCCCCTGCCCCGCGGCTCCGCAGGACGTCCGAACAGATGGGGTTCGCCGGACTGAAGGTCCACTCTCCGGTCAGCGAGTCGGCCGAAAAGAGGAGCAGCTCCACCTCGCCGCCCGGGCGCTCCCCCACCGTGGCAAAGAACCACCAGCGGCCCTCGTGCTCGAGCGCGGTGGTGTCCACCGCGAAGAGGCCGCGCTGGAGCACCCGCTCGCGCTTCCAGCCGCGCGGAAAGTCGGTGGCCCGGTAGAGCACCACCTCGTGGTCCGCCCCCGACTCGGGGATCATGAAGTGCTCACCCGCGTGCCGGAAGACGTGCGGGTACGAGAGGTGCCGGCCGGTGTCGAGACAGGTCTCGGGCTGCCCGAGCGTCCCGTCCGGAAACACCTCGGCCACGCCGACGACACCGCGCCGCTCGGCGTAGATGAAGTCCTCGAAGAAGAGCCAGGTGCGGCCGGCGTGCTCGACCAGGGCAGGGTCCGCCCAGTAGTGCCCCGGCGGCGGCTCGAGGAGCCGGAAGCCGTCCAGGGTGGGCTCACCCTCGGGTCGATCGAGGCTCACAGGAGCCCCGGTCCGCAGGGCCACCCGCCAGTGCACGATGCCGGGCCTCGGGAACGGACGCCGCGCCGCCTTCAGCGCGAGCCGCGGAGCGAGCCACCGGGCCATCTCGGAATTGGTGGGCCGCCGGTAGATCTTCCGCTTTCCGATGTACGGCTCGGGAGGGACGGCGCGCGCGCGGACCGTGTCCCATCCCTGCGCGTGCAGCTCGCGGAGCTTGCGAATGACGAAGTGCACCCCGCCCCAGTACGGGAGCTCGCGGTTTGCGGAGACGAACAGCGAATCGGCGGTGGCGAAGGTGGATTTGCAGAGGACGAAGCCGCCGTCCAGCGCGTCCGAAAGTCGCTGGAGGAGCACCCCGCTGGTCTCGGCGCGCTCCACCACCTCCCAGAGCTCGGGAGGCCCGCCGCGGAACCGGTCGTTGTCGCCGTGGTGGTAGGACCAGACGCCGTGTCGCGCGGCCTCGAGGATGCCGCCGCGGACGATGTTGAAGCCGAAGCGGAGAAGGACGTCGAGGTTCGCCGCCCGGATCCGCTCCAGAGCATCCTCGGGGAACCGGTGGACGAAGCCCTTGCGGACCGGGTGGACGTCGACGCGGTCGACGCCGGCGAGCAACGACGCGCAGTCGACAGGCTCCTCGGGATCGTCGGGCGGTCTGCGGCGGGCATCCAGCCGCTCGTAGAGGTCGTAGGCGAGCCGGGAGCGCAGGCCCTTGTCGGTCAGCCGTCGCCAGATTGCGCGCGTTCGCGACGGACGCTCCGCGGGCGCGGCCGGACGCTCCTCGAGGTTGAAGACGGCGAGCGCAAGCTCGGCGAAGTCGCACGCCCGGATGTCCTCGAGAACGGCAGCGAAGTGGCGCGGGAGCGTCTCGCCGTCGAGCAGGACCCCGACCCGCAGCTTCGGCCCCGTGCCCTCCGAGTGCAGATAGAGCGACGACAGCAGTCGCCCCGAGGGGCTGGCGATGCGGGTGTCGTGCAAGGGTTCCCTCCTCCGGGCGGGAACCTCGTGCCGGCGGGTCCGGGCGGCAGGATGGACGGGCCTGACGGAGCGCTTTCTGTGTGCAGGGAAACACCGGGCGCCAGGTCCTCCCGCTGTCGCGTGCGTCGATCGGGCTCGTACGGGGGGCTGTGCAGCACGTCCGTCGCCGTCGCGGTCGTCGCCGAGCGTGGACGCCTGCGCGGGCCGGTCAAAGACGGACGTGAAGGAAACAGCGAAGCCGAACCGGGCTTCGTGGGGGCACGACGAGGCCGGGATTGCTCTCGAGCCTGACCGCTCGAGGCGCCGAAGGTGGCGGCGCCGCCCGTGAGCATCCGGGATCGCGCAGGCCGGTGACGGGATCGGGACCCGGGCCGAGCGACCTTCCTCGTCCCTCCGGGCCCCGCCGTCCCTCCGGGTGACGGGCGGAAGGCGACGTGACGCACCCGCGGCGGCGGCTCAGCCTCTACTTCGCCGCAGGCGCGCTGGCGTCGGAGACGTTCTGGTTCGCCGTCTTCCGCTCGATGCAGCCCTTGGTGAGCGTGTACGAGTACGTGCCGAGCTCGTCGCGCCAGAACTCGCCCTGGAACGGCCAGTAGAGCTGGTCGTCGTTCACCGCCACCGAGTACCGGTACTTCTTGATGATCGCCCGGCGCCCACCGGCCTGGAGCTGCTCCTCCAGGAACTCCTTCTCCTTGGTGGTGGTCTCGAACTTGATGCGCTCGCCGTTGCCGAGAAGGGTCCGGAGCTCTTCGCGCTCCTGCTCCAGCTTGGCCTTCGCCATCAGGCCGGCCTTCTGGATCAGCGCCGCCCGCTGCTTCTTGAGCGAATCCTGGAGGTGCTTGCCCAGATCCGTGTTGTTCAGGCTGGGGTGGCTCTTCTGCGAATCGAGCTCGTTCTCCAGCTCGATGATCGACTCGTTCGTGTTCTTGAGGTCCTTGTCGCTCAGGGCGAGCTTCAGCACCCGCTCGAGGATCAGATCCGGGCTCTGCCCCGCCTTCTTCGCCGCGCGATTCTTCTTCTGGATGTCGGCCAGCACCCCGTAATAGTCGGCCGCCTCCATGTTCTTCCGCGTCAGGTCGTCGAGCGCGTCGTAGACCGGCTTGTACCGACGCTCGAACTCCCGGACGATCGCCGTGGACTCCGCGTAGCGGCAGTTCTCGTAATAGATGACCGCCTTGAGGATCAGCGCCTCGGGGAAGTACTCGTCCCGGAAGAACGGGCTGGAGAGCGTGATGAGGTTGCCCAGCGCCTGCTCGTATTGCCCGATGCGGTAGTTGGCCCAGGCGCCCTCGAAGAGCGCCTCCAGCCACTGCGGCTTCCCGCGCTCGATCTTCCCGTAATAGTAGAGGGCGTAGCGGTTCTGCCGCGCGCCATAGTGGATGCGCGCCAGCTGCATGAACGCCAGGTCGCGCGTGGCGTCCGCAACCTTCGCGTCGGCGGGAGTGCGGCTGCCATCGGGCCGGGTGACCCGGACGACCTCCTTCATCGCCTCCAGCGCCTGCGGCATGTTCCCGTCACGGAACCAGGTGAGGCCCTCCAGGTACTTGGCCTGGGCGTAGAACTTGTCGCTCTTCGGGATCATCGCGGTGAGCTTCCGCGCGTCCTCGAAGGACTTGGCCGCCTCGGCCTTCTGCTCGACCGTGTCCAGCGCGCGGCCGCGCACGAAGTAGTAGCGCGCCAGCAAATAGTGGAACTCGTCCTGGTACCGCTCCGGCCACTCGGCGTTCGCGTAGCGGGCGACCTCGTCGAGGATGACGGACTCGTTCACCGTCTTGTGGCTGATGAAGAACAGCCACTCCAGCGACTTGCTGAAGAACCTGGTGTCCTTGCCGCGGGCGAGGATCTGGCTGAACTCTCCGAGGGCCGAGTGGTACTCGCCCATGCGGTAGAGCGTCTTCCCGAGCAGGTACTGCGACTCGAGCTGGAGCGGCGCCATCTTCGGGTCGTTCATCAGCTCCCAGGCGGCGAGGGCCGCCTTGTCGTACTCACCGCGGTTGAAGGAGGCGTTGGCCGCCTCGAGCCGCTGGCGGTCCGCGGTCCGGCCGGTGACGTCCAGGGCCTCGAAGGTGGTGGTGGGCGCCGTGCCCTTCTTCGAAGGCGCCGGAGGCGGCGGCATCGGCATGGGCTGCGTCTGCTTCGCCGGCGGGGGCGCCGACAGGTCGAGCCCGAGGTCCTGCTGCGCGCTGGTGGTGGCCTTCGCCGGGGTCACCGCGGGCGCCGTGGTGGCCGGAGTGTTGGCGACGGCGGGCGTGGCGGCGGCCGGCGCGGCGCTGGCCGGAGCGGCAGTGGAGGCCGCGCTGCTGGGCGTCTTCGACTTGCTGGCCTTCTTCTTGGCGGCCTTCTTCTTCGGCTGCTGCGGCGAGTCCAGGCCCTGGAACGCCTGGGCCGAGGCGCTGCCGGAGACCCCCAGGGCGATGAGCAGGGCGACGGGACGGAGCGAGCGGAACATGTCGGCGTGCCCTCCCTATCCCTCGGTGGAACTGCTGGGGAAAAAGAACGAGAGCCCGATGTCGAAGAAGAGCTGGTTCCGGACCTGGTACGAGGCGCCAGTCGTCTCGGTCGCGCCCTTCGTCTTCTCCCGGTAGATGGCGTCTCGAAGCTCGAAGCGGAGCGCCATCCAGCGGTTGAAGATGAACCGCATTCCCAGGCCGGCCTCTCCACCCACGGCCCAGGCCGAGGTCCTGCCGGTGGCGTTGCCGTCCTTCGGCGCCTGGTACTGGATCGCGACCGGGCCGCCGATCAAGTACATGTTGAAGTGAGCGAACCCCTCCGCGAAGAGGGAGATCTTCCCGTAGAGCGGGGCCCACTCGAAGTCGAGCGCGGTGATCAGCTTGATCTGTCCCGGGCCCTTGCCGTCCAGCTCCTCGTTGGTTGGCTTGCGGCAGGCCTCGTTGGGCGGGCAGATCTGCGCGGAGCTGCTGATCGAGGTGATGGCGTATCCACCGCGGAGCGCCAGGCCGATGGTCTCGGTGAAGTGGTAGGTGGCGGTGGCCCCGATCACGTACTTGGTCCAGAACGCGTCGCGGAAGCTGAGGCTGAACGTCGGCGCGATCTCGAACCGCTTGGCCATCACGAAGGTGTGGCCAGTGACCGGGGGGATGCGGTCCTTGAGCGGGCCAATGTCGCGATCCAGCGCGGCGGTGTCGCCGGCCTCGGACGAGGGAGCGAGGTCCTGCTGCGCCCGGGCCAGCGGGGCGACCAGGAGAAGAAGGAGGACGACGAGCCGGGAGCTCACTCGGACTCCCTCCCGGTGCTGCGGAACGGCAAGAACAGCGAGATGCCGGCGTTCAGGGCCAGGATGTTCTGGATGGCGCCCTTGTTGGTGCCCGCCGGCTGGTCCACGTACGTCGTGTTGATCACGGCGAGGTTCACAGCCAGCCAGTCGGTGGTCATGAAGCGGAAGCCGATCCCGAACTCCCCGGCGATGTTCGGACCGCGCGTCGGTCCGCTGGGGTTCTTCGAGTCGAGCGGCGTGGACGAGGTGTCGCTCCACAGCGCGCCGAGGCCGGCGAGGATGAAGCCGTCGAAGTGGATGATGGTGTTGAAGATGGTGGCCTTGCCGTAGATCGGGCTCCACTCCACGGCACCGAGCACCGACCACTTCGGCACCGAGTAGAAGATCCGGCTCTGGAAGTTGGCCTTCGCCGTCCGCACGTCGTCGGTGGGGAGCAGGTCGTAGATCGACGCGTGCACTGCCACCGCCAGGGTGTCGGAGAGGAAGAACGAGCCGCGGAGGCTGCCGCCCCACTTCGAGTAGTACGGGTCGTTGAGCGAGACGAAGATGGTGGGGAGCAGCTCGAAACGGTGGGTCTTGAGGAAGACCTTCCGCTGGATGCTCTTCACCCGGTCGTCCTCGACCAGCGACTGCTCGTCGAGCACGGGCGCGTCCTTCACCTTGTCACTGGGAAGGACGACCGTGGAGGGCGCGGGCTTCTTCGCCTCCTCCGTCAGGTCGAGCCCGAGTCCCTCGGTGGTGGGCTCAGGCGGCTTCTCCTGCGCTCCGGGCGCCGGTGTGGGCTGAGGTTGAGACTGCGGTTGCGCCGGCGGTGGCGTGGGTGCCTGCGCGCGGGCAGCCGGCGCAGACAGCACGAGAAGCAGGCACGTGACCGCTGCCAGGGGTCGCGTCAAAGTGAAGAATCTCCGTCCGGGACTACGGTGCGGTCGATCTCGCATCCGTCGATGGCAACGCTGAGCGCGAACTCTACCATCGTTCCGCTCTCGCGGAAGTGAGTCGCGTCGCACCAAAGGTGGGACTTTCGTAGACACGGGCGCCACGCCTCGCGACGACTGAAGCTGACCTCGTGAACTGTTGTGCTACCGTGCCGGGACGAATGGTTGCATCCCTCCGCGCGCGCACTCTTCTGATCGTCGTCGCAGTTTCTCTCTCGATGATGGCGTGCAAGGCCGACACGGACCTCGGGAAGCCCGGCTGCCACCTTCTGAAGGCGCTCCCCGACGGCGGTGCGACAAACGTGATCGTCGCCGAGCTCAGCGCGGGGAAGGACTTCCTCAGCTTCGGCGCGGTGGAGTGCGAGGACCTGATCTGCGTGCTGGACCAGAACGCTGTGGCGACCCTGCTCGCGCAGGCCACCGCCAATCC
>DASXGF010000157.1:0-2077 GCA_036489275.1 Myxococcaceae bacterium
CATCCACGGGGAAGACCGCGGCGCGGACCGCGAGACTCTCGGCGTTCCGCCTTCGCAGCGCCTCGAGGAGCACCGTGACTGTCGCCCCACCAGCCTGTCGCCCCGGGACAAGGCACACGGCGGCTGCTCCCGGGGGTCCCACCAGGAGCAGGTCGAACACGCCTCGGACCGAGCCATTGCCCAGCGACACCTCGAACGGCACCGCGCTCGCCCAGCTGAAGCCGGTGCCGAAGCCACGGAGCGCTCGCGCGAGCCGGCGCAGTGGACGGGCGAGCTGGAGCGCCTCGGTCTCGGCGAGCGTGAGGCCGACTCTTCCGGCCGCGGCCGCGAGAGCCTCGGCCTGCACTCCCCCGCGCCACGCGTCGAGGGGAAGCGCCGCCACGAGGCGACGGAGCACGGGCAGGCGTGCATCGCGGTGCCTCGGAGACCCGGTCTCCGCGGCCGCGCCCAGGCCCGGCTCGCGGGCGCCCTCGAGAACGCGGAGCTGGAACCGCCGCCCGCAGCCCTCGAGCGCCTGGAGTGCCTCCAGGGCCACTGCCGCGGCGGGCACGATTGCCACCGGCTCGAGCCTGCGGAGGGCGCACTGGACCTGTTCGGGGTCGACCCCCGGGCGCTCGGCCGGAGGGAGCGGCGAGCGTTCCGGGCAGTCGTCGTCGTCCAGTCTGCGGACCCGCGAACGAAGCTCGGGCGAATCCAGCACCGGGTCGATCCAGCCGGCCCAGGTGCGCTGGCCACCACGCCCCTGGATGCCCGAAAGCATCAGGCGATCCCGGGCCCGGGTCATCGCCACGTAGAGGACGCGGCGACTCTCGGCGAGCTCGCGGCTGCCGATGACTTCGGCGAGCACGGCCGAACGCGGCGTGGGGTGCGACTCGGTGCTCCATGGCACGGTGGGACGGAAGGCGAGCCCCCGCCGTGGATCCACCAGCAGCCTCCCGGTGGAGGGCGGCCGGCTCGCCCCTAGGTCGCCGATGCACACCACCGGCCACTCGAGTCCCTTCGCCGCGTGCACGGTGAGCAGCTGGACCGCCGGCCCGGACCGGGCGTCCTCCACGTCCTCGAGGTCGATGCGCGGGTCCCGGTCCGCCAGCTCGAGGAGTCGCCGCGCGAACGCCGCGGCATCGGTGCGACCGCGTGCATCCCAGCGGGCGGCGAGCTGACGCACCACCTCGAGGTTGCCGAGCTGCTCCTCGCCGTGCGGCGCGGCCGCGAGCACCGTCCGGGTGCCGAGCGCCTCCCAGGCGTCCTCGAGGACGTCCAGCAGGGACCCGCGGTCGAGCCCCGCGCGCAGCCTCCGTGCGACTGCGAGGAAGCGGGACCACCGCTCGGCCTCGCCCGGCAACGCCTCGGGGGGCAAGGTTCCGGAGAGCACGCGCGCGTCGAGGCGGCGGCGAGGCAGCGCGAGCCGGACCAGCGTCGCATCGGAGAGTCCCACTGCCGGCCCGCGGAGGCAGGCGGCCAGGTGGAGCGGGTTCCGCGGATCGGTCAGGAACCCGAGCAGCGCGGCGACGTCCCTCACCTCCGGCGAGCCGAAGATGCCGCGCCCCCGGAGGACACGGTGGGGCACGTGGTGGCGGGCGAGCGCGTCGCTGTACTGCGCCACCTCCACGAAGGAGCGCAGGAGCACCGCCACGTCGCCTCCGCGCACCGGTCTCGTCCCTGCACCCTCGGGGATCCGGAGGTCCGAGCCCGGGGCGAGCAGCAACGCCAGCCGACGGGCGAGGAGATCCGCCTCGGCACGCCGGCGTTCTTCGGCGCGGTCCTCGTCGGCGACGGCGACCAGCCGCTCGACGCACTCGGCGGGCCCGCTCTGGGGACGCCAGGGCAGCAGGTCGTCCTCTCCTGGGCGGAACGGGACCTCCCAGGCGGCGGCGGGCGTCTGGCCGAGGATCGGCCCGATCATCCCGTTCAGGGCGTTCACCAGCTCCGGCTGGGCTCGGCGGCTCACCCGCAGGAAGCGTCGCTCGCCGCCACCGGACTCCACTGCGCGGGCGAGCTCCTCGAAGACCTCCACGTCGGCGCCGCGGAAGTCGTAGATCGACTGCTTGCGGTCGCCCACCGCGCAGAGGAATCCCGG
>DASXGF010000417.1:0-8636 GCA_036489275.1 Myxococcaceae bacterium
TACTTCAGTGCGTTGCCCATGACGTTGCGGAGGATCTGCCCGAGCACCTCGGGTGCGCAGGCCACCGTGGCGTCCTGGACCTCCACCACCAGCTCGGCCCCGGTGGTCGCCGCCCCGAGCTCCTCCAGCGCCTCGTCGACCGCGCCCCGGATATCGGCGCAGCCCCGCGGCAGGCGGCCCGAGCGCGAGAAGACGAGCATCGCGTCGATGAGCGCGGACATCCTCTCCGCGGCGCCCCCGATCCGCGTGGCCAGCCGCGAATCACCCTCGTCCCGTCCCGCATGAATGATGAGGCTGGCCAGTGTCTGGATCGGCACCAGCGGCGCGCGGAGATCGTGGGCGGCGCGTGCGGCGAAGGCCTCCAGCGCCTGATTCTTCGACTCCACGAGCTCCAGGCTCCTCGCCGCGGCCAGCTGCTCCCGGGACATGGCGCGGAGGCGGGCGGCGGCCACCTGCGTCACGACCAGCAGCACCAGCCCGCCGGCCAGCATGTCGACGAAGATCTGCCGGCGGCCGAGCTCCCGGATCCGGGCCCCGATGTCCTCGGCCTCGACCCGGTTGATGGCGATGAGCCGGATCACCGACTCGCGCGCGGCCCGTGCGTCGCGCGCCAGCGCGGGTCGATCGACGTGCGCCAGGTCCACCGAGAGACTGTCGGCGAGCCCCGAGAGGGTCAGCCATTCCGGGCGCTCGCCCTCGAAGGTGGCGAGGGGCTCGTAGGCATGCACGTCGCGGCCGAGCCACTCAAGCGCCTGGTGCTCGGAGGTTTGGTCGCTTCCGGCCGTCTCCCGAGGGGGCACGAGACGGGAGAGCTGCCAGCGCATGTCGTCCGCCAGCTCCTCCGAGCGGAGCGCGTTCTCCGAGAGCGCATCCGTTCCCCGGGCGGTCGCCGAGGCCACCCAGGCGTCGACGAGCGCGACCAGGAGCACGACCCCCGCGACGACGGCGACGGAAGCGACGCCCTTCCTCGGTCTGCGCAGCACGGGCATGGCGAAGGCGTACCACCGCCCACCGGCGCGCCGATTCCCGCTGTCTGCTCCACCCGTCGAAAACACGATGGACCGTGCGACGAGGCGCAATCGGATCACAGGTGTCCCGCGATCGAGCTCGGGGGAGCTACACTTTCGCTTCTCCGCCGATGCGAACGCCCCTGACCGCGCTCGTCCTGCTCGTCGCGCTCGGGTCGAGCTCCGTCCTCGCCGGTGACGAGGAGGAGCTGCTCCGCGAGGCCGAGCGCATGGCGCGGGTCGAGGGCGGAGGGGCCGCAACGCCCGAGGAGCTGCGTGGGCTCGTCTCCGAGCTACTCCCCAGGGTGGGCAAGGTGATGCGGCTGCCGGTTCCCCAGCGCATCGACCTGAAGATCATCTCCCGTGAGGAGGCCCGGGCGGCGCTGCTCGAGGTCCTCCGTCGGGACTACCCGGGCGATCTGCTGGAGCGGCTCTCGGAGAGCCTGGCTGCGGTGGGCCTGGTCGCCTCGGGGACGGATCTACGGGCCGAGGCCCAGGCGCTCTACGGCGGCAACGTGTCCGGGTTCTACGATCCGCACCAGCGCCGCCTCTACCTCCTCGCGGATCAGCCGCTGGCCGCGCAGACGCTGGTGGTGGCCCACGAGCTCGCCCACGCCGTGCAGGACGAGGCCATCCGGCTCGACGCGGCCTCGCGAAGGGTCCGCGCCTCGGAGGACGCGCAGCTCGCGCTCTCCGCGGCCATCGAGGGCCAGGCACAGCAGGTCGCGTCGCTCGTGCTGGCCGGTGAGGCCGGTGGCGGGGACGAAGGGCTGGATCTCGGAAGCTTCCTCACCGAGGCAGCCGCGGCGAGCGCGGCGATGGCCGGCGGCCAGTCCTCCGTTCCCTGGCTGGGCATGCAGATGTCCTTTCCATACGCGAGCGGCGCGAGCCTGGTCTCCGCGGTGCGGACTCCCGACGACCCCTCGGCGACCACTCTCCTCCGGCGGTTGCCGAGGTCCACGGCGCAGGTGCTGGACCCCGCCCTCTACCGGGCCGACGAGAAGCCGAAGGAGGCGCGCCTCGATCTCGCAGGAAGGATTCCCGGCAGCTCCGCCGTCCACGCCACCACGCTCGGTGCGGCGAACCTCGATCTCTTCGGCGAGCTGCACGGCGGCGGCGAGCTCGGCCAGGGCTGGCGGGGCGATCGTCTGGAGACAGTGCGCAAGGGCGGCGAGCTCTCCGCGGTGTGGGCGGTGGCCTTCGCCTCGCCGGCCGGCGCGGATCGCCTGGTGAAGGCCTGGAGCGACGCGCTCGGCGGCGGGACCGAGCGGCCGGCGACCCAGGCCGACGGATCACGCTACCTGGTGCGACAGAGCGGGAGCGTGGCGGTGCTTCTGATGAACGTGCCCACCGAGCGCGCGGGCGAGCTGGTCTCGGCCGCGGCGAGCGCCTTCCGCTGACTACTTGGCGCCCTTGGCGGGGGCGGAAAGCTGGCGGACGTAGGCCAGCACCGACTTCAGCTCGTCCGGCGAGAGCTTCGCGGCGGGCATGTCCTTCGACAGGCCCTTCGCCGGACCTCCCTTCGAGATGACCGTGCTCAGGAACTCGTCGGAGCGCTTGGAGAGCTTCGCCCGATCGGTCAAGTCGGTGGGCTTGGTCGTGTAGTAGGCCGCGTCCTCGCCGTCGCCCTTCCCCGTCGCGCCGTGGCAGCTGGCGCACTCCCGGTCGTAGATGGCCTTGCCCGCGGCGGCGTCGGGCTTCGCCGTCCCAGCGGCGAGCGACATGCCGCCGGCGAGGGCCAGCAGCCCCCCGGCAGCCCGGATCCAGTTCCGCACGTGCATGAGGCGACCCTCCTCCGCGCGGAAGCCTAGCCTGCTCCGGGGCGCCTCACGGGCTCGCCGTGGGCTTCCCGGCGTCCTTCCACCCCTTCAGACCGGAGGCGAGCACCGCCACCTTCGTGTATCCAGCGTCGACCGCCCGACCGGCGGCCGTGTGCGAGGCCGTTCAAAGTCGGTTCGAGCAGTAGAAGACCAGCGGCGCGTCGTGGTTCGCCGGCAGCTCCTTCTTGAGGTCGTAGTCCTTGAACGAGCTCAGGAGCTTGGCCCCGGGAATGACGCCGTTCTTCTGGCGGAACTCGACGTCGTTCGCGTCCAGGACGGTCACCGGCGCCCGGTTGTCCTTCTGCAATGCCTCGAGCTCGGGGACCTCGATGAGACGGAACTTCTCCTTGGGTTCGGCTGCCACGGCCAGACCAGCGCACAGCAGCACGCCCAGGGCAAGATGGGGAAGGCTCCTCATGGTCGTTCAACGGAGCTAGCTGGCGCCGATTCCCGCTGGCAAGCCGCTTCTCTGCGTCAGCTCGACTCCTCCCGACCTCCCACATCGACCCCTGCCGCTGTCCTCCGGGACATCTGGAGGGCGGGCAGGCATCCGCTAGAGTGTCGACAAGGTGACCTCGTCATGGGTCCGTCGTCTTGCGATGCTCGCCCTCGCCGGATGCGCGGGGTGTGGAGTCGCCGCCCCCGAGATCGCCACCCTGGTCTCTTGCAGCCTGCACGGCGTTCCGGTGGTGGTCGAGCGGGGCATCCTCGTTCGAGGGTCGCCGGAGGCCACCTGCAACACCTTTGCCTCCGCGCTCGGCAGCTACCGCGAGACCTTCGAGGACGGCTGGGGCCGGGCATCGCTCGAGCAAGAGGGGTGGACGCTCCGCGTCCGCGCCGGCGCCGAGGCGGACTCCGAGGGCCACACCGGGGTCACCTACCACCACTCGCGGGTGGTGGACCTCGCCGAGGAGGGGCTCGAGACCTTCCCCCACGAGCTCCGCCACGTGCAGCTCGGCCGCGGCTCGGACGACCACCACGGCTGGTGCAGCAACTTCGCGCCGTGGGAGGAGCAGGTTCTCGGCGTGGACGAGCGGAACTACCTGGGCTGCGCGAAGTAGCGGCGCCGAGCCTCAGCGGGCCAGCAGCGCGATGGCCATCGCGATGACCACGCCCATCAGGCTCTCGCCGGCGATGAAGCCGCTGGCCACCGGCGTCACCGTCGCGTCCACCTCGGATGGCCGGCGGCGACGCACCAGCTCCGCGGCGAGCGCTCCCGTGAAGAAGGCCAGCGAGTTGGCGAACGGGATCATGAACGCCACCCCCACCGCGGTCGGCGAGGGCACGAAGGCGCGCAGCCTCCGCGGAAGGTAGCGCTCCAGCACGGCGAGCACCGCCCCGACGACGAGGCCCACGAGGATCGCCTGCTGCGCGGCCGGGTGCAGCTGCGAGGCGCCCTGGGCCAGCAGCCGGGAGACGCTGGCCCAGACCTGCACTCCCGGGGCCGGGAAACGCTCCGAGCCGATGACATCGGCGCTGGGGACGAGGAGATTGAAGGCCGGCACGACCGCCAACGCGCCGGCGACCGCGCCGAAGAGCTGCCCGATGAGCTGCTGCCGCGGCTTCGCCCCGAGGAGCCAGCCGGACTTGAGGTCGGTCAGGAGATCGGCCGCGTGGAGCCCGGCCCCCGCGGTGACGTTGGCCCCGGTGATGTTCGGAATGAGCTGTCCCGGCAGCACGCCGCCATAGACCAGCTGGGTCACCGGGCCGAGCGCCTTGCTCGGGGTGACGTCGGTCTCGCCGGTCACCCGCGCTGCCACGACCCCGAGCATCACCGCCAGCGGCAGGGCCAGGAGCGCCGCCCACACCGGGAAGCCGAAGAGCGTCACCATCAGCCAGACCATGAGCGGCCCGAGCAGCAGGTAAGCCAGGCCGAACCAGGAGAGTGGGGCCTCCACCGCGCTCATCGGATCCGTCGAGCCCGCTCCCCTTCCCCGGAACGCGGCGAAGAGGCCGGAGAGCGCGCGCAGGACCGAGCGCCACTGGAAGCCGAAGCCGAGCACGCCCGCGGCGATCATCAGCGCGGCGCCGGGCCAGAGGGACCACCCGAGGAGCGAGCGGAAGCTGACCGTTCCGAACACGCCCCGGTCGTGCATCCACGGCGCCAGGAGGCAGAAGTTCAGCAGGCCGCCGAGGAGCATCGACCAACCGGTGCGGAACCCGAGAAGGGCCCCGCCGCCCACCAGCAGCACGCTCCAGTCCACGTTCACCGTCCACTGCGACGCCGGCAGCCCGCGGATGGTGAACGGGAGCCCGGTGGAGGCCGGCACGTGGAACGGCAACCACCGGAGGTCGCGGAAGAAGGCCAGGGCGGCGCCGAAGGCTGCGGCCCATCCGAGCTTCCGCGCCCGGCGGGCCGCCTCGCCGCCCTCGCCGTGGAGCGCCTGCAGCGTCTCGGCGGTGGCCGTGCCGGTGGGGAACGGCAGCTCCTCGACGTTGATGAGCTGGCGCTTGATGGGGATGGCGGTGAACACGCCGAGCATGGCGATGACCGCGAGCCAGGCCACCATCGCCAGGGGCTCGGGCCGGAGCCCGGTCAGCACCAGCAGCGCGCCCATCGCCGGCAGGTTCCCGCCGCCGGTCATGAACCCGGCCGAGGAGGCCACCGAGCCCATGGCGTTGTTCTCGAGGATGCCGAACTCCCGCCGGACGAGGCGCAGGCCCTTCCCCAGGCGGAACAGACCGAAGGCCACGACGCACGCGGTGAGGGTGACCCCGAAGCTCCAACCGGTCTTGAGGACCACGTAGAGGTTCGACAGGCACATCAGCGCGCCGAGCAGCATGCCCACCACCACCGCACGGACGGTGAGCTGAGGCACACCGGGCCGGTACAGCGTCCGCAGCCAGCGCTCCTCGGGGTCCTCGACGGCGGCGGGGGCCGGCGGGGGGCTCAGCGCGCTGGGAACGGTGGCCATCGAGCGGGCTGAACGAAGAAAGCCCCGGCAAACCGCCGGGGCTTCGAGGAGCGGGAAAAGGGATTTGAACCCTCGACCCTCGCCTTGGCAAGGCGATGCTCTACCACTGAGCTATTCCCGCACTGGAACGACTCTGCGGCCTGTTACCAACCGCGGCCCCCGGGGGTCAAGCGTCGCCCGCTCGGGGAATCCGAGGCCTGGCGGGGTACACTGGACGGATCGCCATCCGTCCTTGGGGGAACCCCGTGCCCGTTCGTCCGCTCCGACTCCTCGCCGCGACCACCCTTGCCCTGCTCATCGGCTGCGGCGGCGGATCCGGCAACCCCGATGGGGGAGGCGGCGGCGGCAACACAACCGTCAACGGGCAGGTGCTCGACAATTTCGGCATCGGCCGGAGTGGGGCCACCGTCATCGTCGGCGGCAAGTCCACGACGACCGACGCGAACGGACGGTTCACCGTGTCGGGCATCGCCAGTCCGTATGACGTGGTGATCATCGCGCCGGCGCCGGACAAGGCGGCCACCATCTACACCCAGCTGACCCGGACCGACCCGAAGCTCCTCGACTTCGACGCGAACAACGGACCGACGTACAGCGCCACGATCGGCGGGGCCATCACCGGCGGCGACGCGTTCCCCACGCCCGTCGGCGAGGTCTCCGCGGTGAGCTGGGGCTCCACGGAGAGCTCCACGGGCACCTACGTGAGCGCTAGCCCCTACTCCTTCAGCGTGGACTGGTCCGGCCCCGCGACGACCACCGGCACGCTGCGGGGGCTGCAATGGACCATCGACGGCAACGGGACGGTCAACGGGTACCATTCCCACGGGACGAGGACGGGGGTGTCCCTCACTGACAGCAACAACATCACCAACGCGGACGTCGGGCTGGGCGTGCTGCAGATGGACAGCGTCTCGGTCACGATCGTGCCACCCGGGACACATCAGATCACCGAGCGTGACGTCACGCTCAACTTCTCCGACGGCACGTTCTTCCCGGTGAGCGCCGACGGACTCACGGACACCGCGCTCACCGTCCCCGTTCCCACCGGCATCGGAGCGACGGCGACCGTCACGGCCACCGCTGTGGAGAATGACGCCGGGACCGTGAGCGTTGCCCGGGTCGGCGTGCAGCCCGGAGGAAGCACGTCTCTCTCCCTTCCCGCCCCGGCGATCGCCACCGCGCCGGGGGATGGTGCAACCGGCGTGGACACCAACACGGATCTCGTCTGGACGCCGGTGGCGGGGGGCATCCACGTCCTGTTCCTCACCGGCGCCGGCAACGACCCCGGCTACGCCATCGTGAGCGGAGGAAGTCGCACGCGCATTCCGGACCTCAGCGCGCAGGGGCTCGGCCTGCCGTCGGGGCATCCCTACGACTTCACCCTCTTCGGCATCGGGCCCTACGCGAGCATCGACGCCTTCGCCCAGACCGGGACCCTCCCTCGCGAGGGCCTGGGGTTCCAGACCGGCTCCGCGACCCGCTTCACGACGAAGTAGGTCGCAGCGGCCGCGGCCGAGATGCACGTCGCGGACCGCAAAGTGAGGACCGTCGGAGGATCAAGGCGGTCGCAGCTCAGTCTCGCCGCTCAGGCCTGCGGCGATCCGCTGCCGTCGCCCCGGCGGGCGAGCATCTGGAGGAAGGCGCGGAAGTACACCGCCGCGCTCCAGAGGCTGAAGATCACGCTCAGGTAGGTCAGCGTCTGTCCCACGGCATTGAAGTTCACCGGCCCGCGCCAGACCCAGAGGTCCACCTCGTGCCGGTAGTGCACGAGCAGGGCGACGATGCCCACCAGCTGCAGGGCCGTCTTCCACTTTCCTTCCTGCCCCGCGGCGATGACCATCCCCTCGCTCGCCGCGATCTGCCGGAGCCCGGTGACCACGAACTCCCGGGACAGGAGGAGGATCGCCACCCACGCCGGGAACCGACCCAGCCGCACCAGCATCACCATCGCCGCGAGGACGATGAGCTTGTCGGCGAGCGGATCGAGGAACTTCCCGATGACCGTCACCAGCCCCAGGCGCCGGGCCAGCCATCCGTCGACGACGTCGGTGATCGCCGCCACGGCGAACAGCGCCCCCGCGAGCAGCGAGGCCAGCGGGCTCGCCTGGTACGCGAGCTCGATGAACAGCGGGATGATGAGGATGCGCCCGAAGGTCAGGAGATTTGGGACGTTCCAGAACTCCTTCAGCAGCACCCCCGGCCGCCGGCGCTCTCCACGGGGACGGCGGCGCCGCCGGCGTCTCCGTGGCTCCCGCTCATCCGGTGGCTGGGTCACGAGCCCGGGCTTACTCCACGTGCGCCTGCGTTGGCGACGTTCGAGGCGGGGAGTAGCCTCGCGGCCGTCATGTGGGGCACCCCGACCCTCGTCCTCCTCGCAGCCCTCGGAGGCGGCACGGGCGTATCCGGTGACGCCCCCGCCGGGCTGATCGGCCTTCGCGAGTCGGCGCGCGAAGCGCTGAAGACCAGCTGCGGCCGCTGCCACGACCGCGCGAAGCCCACGGCCAAGCCCGAAGCGCTCCGCATCTTCGACCTCGACGAGCTCGACTGGTCGGCCCGGGTCACCGACGTCCAGATGGATCACATGGTCGGACGCTTCGAGGGATTCCACATGCCGGAAGCGGACCGGGTGACCGTCCGCCGCTACCTCGACGCCGAGCGCGCTCGCCGGGCCTCGGCGGTCGTGCCGGCGACGAGCGACTGGCCCCACCACTGAGCACGATGCGCGCCCCGGGCCCCGCCGAGCTGTGGCGCACCGTGGTGACCGACACCGTCGAGCGCGCCGACGCCGGCGCCCGCCTGGCCCTGGAGCGCGAGGGCGGGAAGCGTCTCGATCGCGAGGCGGCGGTGGTGCTGCTCACCGCCATCCTCTGCCTCGTGCTCATCCACTTCTTCGG
>DASXGF010000189.1:0-22723 GCA_036489275.1 Myxococcaceae bacterium
TCGAAGGCCGAGGGCACGACCCGCCGCCGGGCGATGTAGACCTGGCGAAGGACCGGCATCGAGCGGCGGGCGAGCCACCCGAGGCGGGACGCGTCGACCGGGACGTCACGCCAGCCGAGGACCCGCTGCCCCTCGCGCTCGGCGATCTGGGTGAAGACGCGCTCGCACTCGGCGCGCGCGGTCGGATCGGCGGGGAGGAAGACCTGGCCCACCGCGTAGCATCGCGGCTGGGGCATCTCGAAGCCGAGCCGCTCGCCCTCCTTGCGGAAGAAGGCGTCCGGGAGCTGGAGGAGGATGCCGGCGCCGTCGCCGGTCTGAGGGTCCGCGCCACAGGCTGCGCGGTGTGACAGACGCACCAGGATGTCGAGTCCCTGCTCGACGATGGACCGCGACTTCTCTCCGCGGAGATGGGCGACGAAGCCGAGCCCGCAGGCGTCGTGCTCCATCGCTGGCTCGTACAGTCCATGCCTCGAGGGCAGGGGCATCCATGACCTCCCGACCGACCGGTCTGCCGCAGGGCGGCAAACTCACAGCGTACGGGACGTGGCTGACCCGGCTCAAATGTGGGCGTATCGGCGCCCCGACTGAAGGAGATGAGGGGCGCTTACGAGTTCTCTGAGACATCGAAAGCTATTGAGGTTTCAATGGCTTGAGTCGCTGTTTGCCGTCGACCAGACGAACCACCGAGAGGCAGGCTGTCTGCTCGTCCCGCGGCTCACCGTCCCCGGTCCGACCGGGGGCATCGATGAACCGGCCGGACGGGAGGTCCACCTCATGCCGCGCCGCGCCCGACCGAAGCTGCCCGATCGAACGTGCCCCGATCGAAGGTGCCAGACACCTTCAAAGAGTTCAACGCGACGGTCAGCGCGGCGGCGCGCCCGATCGAAGGTGCCAGACACCTTCAACGCGATCAGAGCAGCTCGCGGCGGCGCGCCGCGTCAGCGATCAGCGCCGATCGAAGGTGCCTGACACCTTCAATGCGGCCGGTCCTGCGTCAGCTGTGCACCTGGAGCGAGCGTTCCCACAGTGCGCGGAGGTCGGGCGGGAGCTGGCCCTCGACTTGCCGGGACTCGCCGGGACTGACCTGCGCGCGCAGCGCGTGGAACACCGACAGGATCAGGTGCTCGGCGCGATCCGCCGGGACGGCGAGCTCCTCCGCCACCATCGCCACGAACTCGGCCCGGTGAATCGTGTGCGGCGGGACACCGGAGTGCGTGTCACAGCGCCGGACCAGCTCTCGCAGCTTCGACGGGAGCTGCGACTCGAGATCCTTTGCCTCGCCCGGGTGAATGCGCCGCTCGAGCGCGCAGAGCACCGCGACCGCCGACTTCTCCGCGACGTCCTCCGAGATCGCCCCCACACGGCGCAAGTACGTCATGAACTCGGCGAAGGTCTGGTTGTGCCGCTGCTCCCTGCGCTCGGCCCTCTTCTTCTCGTCCATGTCGCAAGCCTCCGCGAGCTGCTCGCGGAAACCAGTGCTCGCCCCGGAGCCCGTTTGCAACGCTCCCCGGGCGATGCGTCAGATGCTGAGCCGCAGGCCGACGCCGACGTCGATGATGGGAGCGTTCAGAGGACCAAAGAACGAGCTCGGAGGAACGCCGGTGACGCCGTCCACCGTCGACAGATCGGTTCGGGGGAAGCCGAGTCGAAGCTCGCCGCCGGTCCTCCCGAAGTGGCCGGCGACATAGCTCTCGACGGACAGGTAGCTGAGCACCGTGATCACGAAGTCCAGACGGGCGATGTAGCTACCGTCGCTCAGGTTGCCGATGCCGGTCAGGCTCCAGGTCGTCTTCGCCGTGCTGTCGACGAGCGTTGCATTCAAAGCAAGGTAGTGCTTGCCGACATAGAAGGGCTGGAAGCCGCCGAGGATCAGCAGCGGCAGGTACTCGTCCCGCTCGTAGCTCGCCGAGTTGTAGAAGTACTCGCCGCCGAAGGTGATGCTCTTGTTCCCCTCGAAGTTGATCGAGTAGCTCACGCCACCCACCGCCTGGATCACCGGCGTCGATCGCGGAGGGACCGCGACGCTGGCCTGGGTGTTCGCGGTCACCGTCGTGCCGGGAGGAATTCGCGGGTCCAGCCCGCTGACGTCGATCGGAGTGCCGATGGTGAACGACCGCGATGCCGGAACGTCCAGGTGCTGCTTGTAGGCCACCTCGCCGTAGACGTCGAAGTCGCCGATCGCCATCGTCACATCCGCACCGGCCCGCGCGGCGCGGTTGCGCTGCACCAGACCGTCGAGCCCGAACGCGCCGTTCTTGAACGAGAACTCGGCCCGCGCCGCACCGCCGACGTCCCGGAGCAGCGTGCCGGTGTCCGCCGGATTCACGCCCGACCCGCCGGGGTTCTCCACCGAGGACGTCCCCGAGTAGCCGCCACCCACGTTCTGCGTCGGCTCGAAGAGAGCGACCGCGGTGAAGTTCCACCCCGCGCTCTCCCAGGGGACCTGAAATCGAGCCATGGTGACCCCGAGGCGCGCATCGAACAGCGCGAGCGGGTCTCGGGGCTGGGAGGCGAGGAAGTCGGTCGGGGAAAAGAAGCGTGCCACGCCCCACTTCACGTGCTGGCGTCCGACAGTGGCGAACACCGAGTGCGCGATGTCGAACGACAGCCACGCCTGGTCCAGGTACACCGCCGGGTTGCTCGCCGTCGTCGTCGCGGGGATGCCCGGAAGCGGCGTCGCTCCGACCGTCGCGGAGAGAAACGGGTCGTAGGTCATCCGCCCGAGCACGAAGGCGCGGAGCCGATCCGTCGGACGGGCGTCGAGGTACACGTCCACCAGTGTGGGCAGCGACACCCGGGACTGGTTGAAGGGCTGGTCCTGCGCGACCGACAGAAAGCCGCGGAGATAGAAGAGCCCGCCGATGCTCAGCGGATTCTCCTTGACCCGGCCGGTGGCGAAGGCGTCGCTCGAGGGCGTCGCGTCCAGCTCCGGCGGCGTCTGCGCCACAGCGCCCGCGCTCCCAGATGTCTGCGGAGCGGTGCCTCCATCGGGCGAGCCGAACATCGACGCCTCGCTCGGGCGGGGTGTCGGCGTTCCCGCGTCCGGCGCTCCGCCGAAGAGCGCATCCTCGTCCGGCCGTCCCTGCGCGAGGGCGGTGAGCGACAGCGCGAGCGCGGCCACCACCGTCCAGCGGGTCATCGGCTCTTCGACTCCAGCCAGGCCTTGGTGAAGATGTTGGCCTCCAGCGGTCTGAGGTCCACTGACTTCAGCACCACGATGGTGCTGTTCGCCTTCTCCACCTCGTCGTAGATGCGGATCTCTCCCGGGTACCAGACGTCCGCGCCCTTCGACTCGCTAAAGAGCTTCTTCCAGCTCGGATAGTAGAGCGTCCGCATCAGACGACCGGAGAGCGCGAACTCCTGTCGCTTGAGCACGTTGCCCGTCGCCTGGTCCACCCAGAGCTTCAGGACCGGGAACGCGACGTCGACCCCGGGCTTCACCTTCGAGTCGATGACCCAGGTGTCGAACGCCCCGAGCTTCGCCTCGCCGCTGAACGCGGACTCGTACTCCTCGGCGAGGCGGGACTCGTCGAAGTCGGCGCGCCGGCTGTCGGTGCCGGCGATGCGCTCGCGCTCGGTGCGGCGGTCCCACTTGCCGGTGGTGGGATCGTAGCTCCAGAGATTCTTGTCCAGCCGGAGATAGCCCTTCCCCGCCTCGCCCTTCGGCTTGGTGAAGAGAATCATCAGCTTCTGGTCAGCGCTCCGGCGGTAGACGATGGCCTCGCGCGCGGTGTCGGTCTTGTCCCTCTCCTTCTGTTCCAGGTACGCGAGTGAGCGGTAGTCGCCCGAGTTCCGCTGGCGATCGTCGATCGTCTTCACCACGTCGGTCACGTCGCCCTGAGTGAGCGTCTTCGCCGCGGCGAGCCCGGAGAGGCATCCCACCAGCAGCAAGGTCAGGCGCAGCGTCGTCGATCTCATGTCGTCGGTCTCATCCCACCCGGTGCATCGCGGTGACCGGCTGCAGCCGGGCGGCGAGGAAGGAGGGGAAGAGCGCGATCCCGGTGGTGCACCCTGCGATGAGGGCGACCGCTCCCGCCAGCGCCGAGGGCTTGACCAGCAGGCGGACCTCCTCGCGCATCAGGAAGAGCTGCAGCGCGAGCGGTGCCTGCAAGTGGGCCACGTTCAGCAGCGCGCACAGGCCGACGCCCAGCGCCGCGCCGACGACCGTCGCGGTCGCCGCGAGAGTGAAGGCCTCGGCCATGAACATCGCCAGCACCCGCGTCCGCTGCATGCCGATCGCCCGGAGGGTCCCGATCTCCCGCGTCCGCTCGCGGATGGAGATCCACATCGTGTTCATCAGGCCGACGACGATGATCACCAGGAGGATCCCGATCAGCGTGTAGGAGAGCCAGGTGATGGCGGTGACGGTCCACTGGATGAAGGAGATCTCGTCCTCCCAGGTCGTCACGTCCAGCTTCTGTCCAGTCCAGCCCTCGCGGTTCACCGTCTCGAACTTGAACCAGAAGGCGCGCGGATCGGGGTCCATCAGCTGGTAGCCTGCGCGGGTGAGGATCGTCCGGAGCCGCTCCTGGACCCTCGGCACCGCCTTCAAATCTTTGAGGTAGAGGAAGAGCGCGCCGGTGGCCTGATCGTTCATCTGGTAGAGGCCACGCAGGGTCGAGTCGGGGACGAAGGTGTTCCAGCTGCTGAGAAGCCCCACGTTCCGGGCGATCGCCACGATGCGAACGTCGACCGTGTTGGCCACTCCGCGGAGGGTGTAGGCGCTGAGGGTCAGCTGATCGCCCACGCGGACGCCCAGCTTCTGCGCCTGCTCGTCGAAGATGAGGATGGTGCCCGGCTGCGACAGGCCGTCGAGCGAGCCTTCCTTGACCTGGATCACCCGGCGGAACCCCGGCTCGTGGAAGATGTCGATCCCTCCGACCCCGGACTGCAGCGAGCCGGTGTCGCTCACCACCTTCGCCCAGCCGCGGCCGCGCTGGGTGACGTAGTCGAGCTCGGGGACCTCCTTGCGGATGAGCTCGAGGATCTCCGGGTAGTGGGTGACCACCGGGGCGCCCGCGCCGGCGGTGACCTTGAAGAAGCCGCCGACGTTCACGTGGCCGGTCATCAGCGTGGTCGCCGACTCGAGGATCGTGGAGCGGATCCCGTTGAGCAGCCCGAGCAGCAGCACCAGCAGCGTAGTCACGCCCATGATCGCGCCCCCGAGGAGCAGGGTGCGACGGCGGTGCTGGACCAAGTTGCGGACGGCGATCAGGAAGAGCTGGCCCATGATCTCACTCGTCGCTCTGCATCGCCCGCACCGGGGGGACGCGGGTGGCCAGGAAGGCCGGGTAAAGCGTGGAGAGCACGGTCACCAGCACCACGACGACCAGCGCCACCACGATGTTCCATGGGCTGAGGGTGGGGAAGAGCCTCGGCCCGGAGAAGAAGAAGTAGAGCGTCTCGTTTCCGGCCGGGATGCCTTGCCAGTGCAGCAGCGCGATCACGCCCGCGCCGAGCGCCGCGCCAGCCCCGCCGAAGACGAGGCCCAGGGTCACCGTCTCGATCAGCACCATCCAGAGGATGAAGCCGCGCTGCGCGCCGATGGCTCGCATCGTCCCCACCTCGGGCGTGCGCTGGAGGGTGGCCATCATCACCGAGTTGTTGATGATGACCATGGCGACGATGAAGATGATCGCCACCGCCAGGAGCAGCACCACCGTGGCGAGGAAGATGAACTGGCCGAGGAGCCCGGCCGCCTCGCGCCACGAAACGACGCGCAGTCCGAGGTGCTCGCGGTCGGAGAGCGCCCGGATGTCGGTCAGCGTCTTCTGCAGCTGCCTCGGGTCGTGGAGGATGATGGCCGCGTCGAGCACCACTCCGCGCCCGACCTCCCTCGGGTCGTAGACGCGCCGGACCAGGTCTTCCCGACGGAGCGCGGCGCCGGTGCCCGTGAACCGCTCCTTCTCGTCGATGATCCCCGGCGTGGCCTGGGCGACGACCCGCCGGTTGGCCTGACCGAAGAGCTCCTCCTCGGCGCGGCTGCGATCGATATCCTGGACGCCGCCTTCCTTCTTGATCGCGTCGATCTCCGCCTTGCGGTCCGCGCTGAGGTACCCGTAGAGCTCACGGAAGCTCACGATGTCCATCAGGTTGATGTTCCCGGAGAGCGCCGACTTCTCCAGCCCGCGGAACTGGAAGGTGCCCCAGACCTTGAGGTTGAGGCTCTGGACATAGCCGCTGCGGGTGAAGGCGGTGATGGTCAGCACGTCGCCGACCTTGAGCCGGTAGAGCTGCAGCAGCGGAGCGAGGTCCCGGTAGAACACCTCGTACCGCTGGTAGAAGTTCTTGTCGTCGGTGTCGAAGAATGCGTTGAGGAGCTTGTCCAGGCCCTTCTCCGAGGAGCCGAGGGTTCGCTGGAGGAGGGCGACGGCCTTCTCCGTCTTGAGCCGATCCAGCTGGAGGAGGATCTCCCGGGTCTGGGAGCGGTTCTCGCGGACGTAGCGCTGGAGCGTCTCGTCACGGGCGATCGAGCCACCCAGGTCGAGGGCATCCTTGATCTTGTCCAGCCGTCGAGCGGTCCGGAGCTTGAGCCGGTCCTCGTAGACGAACTTCGACATCAGGAAGCCGCGGTGACCGGGCGGGACCGGCTGGCCGTCGACGATCTCCATCCGGTCGAAGTTCTTCTGGAACGCGTCGAGGTCCGTTCCCACGTACCGGAGCGGCACGAGGTCCGCGTCGGAGAGCAGCGGGGCGATGCGATTCTCGAGGAACTCCAGCGCGCCGTAGGGATCGCGGTCGAAGGCGGCCCAGAACTCGTCGGACGAGGCCCGCTCGATCGCCGCGCGAGCCTCGGGGTCGACGGCCTCGGGAGTGTTGATCTCCGCGGACCGTCCCATGTCCGACTGCAGCACGCGGACGATCTGACGGACGTGCTCCTTCAGCGACGTGCGCTGTGCCTCCAGCTCGGGCGTGCTCCCGTGGTCCTTCTCCTGGCGGACCACGGAGCGGAGCTCCTCGAGCGTCAAGTCGACAGTGTTGCCGCTGGTGATCAGCGCGGCGTTGATCCCCATGGGGATGACCGCCTTCACGTTGGGCACCGACTCCAGCAGCTTCTGCTTCTTCTCCCAGTCCACCATCGGGCTGAGATCGGGGTCGTTGCCCCCCATCGGCCAGATGGCGAACTCCTCCTTGCTCGCCGCGTTGTAGACCTGGATGTGGCCGGCGACGCTGCCGATGATGCTCCGGCTCATCGAGCTGATGACGCTGCCGAGAAGCGCGCCGCCGACGACGACCAGGAACGTCCCGCCGAGGATCACCGCCCCGATCAGAAAGTTGATCCGCGACCGGAAGAGGTTCCGGAAGGCGATGCGGAAGAGCATGCCCGCGCGCTCCCACACGGCTCAGTGCCCTCCGGACGCGGCGAGGACGGCGCCCGCGGTCTCGCGACCGACGATCTTCCCGTCGGCCAGCTTCACGATCGCATCGGCGTGGGCCATCACCTTCGCGTCGTGGGTCGAGAAGATGAAGGTCGTTCCGTCCCGCTGGTTCATCTCCTTCATGAGGTCGACGATTCGCTCGCCGGTCTCGGAGTCGAGGTTCGCGGTGGGCTCGTCGGCGAGGACGATGAGCGGGCTGCCTACCAGCGCGCGCGCGACTGCGACCCGCTGGTGCTGTCCGCCGGAGAGCTCGTTGGGCCGGTGACGGGCGTGGTCGGCGAGGCCCACCTGCTCGAGGAGGGTCATCACCCGGGCGCGGCGCTCGTGCCCGCGGAGCTTCCCCTGCAGGAGCAGAGGGAACTCGACGTTCTGGAAGACGCTGAGGACGCCGACGAGGTTGAAGCTCTGGAAGATGAAGCCGATGGTCTCGAGGCGGAGCCGGGTGAGCTCGCGCTCGCTGAGGGCGGCGGTGTCCCGTCCGACGACGCGCACCGTCCCGCGGGTGGCGACGTCGACGCAGCCGATGAGGTTGAGGAGGGTGGTCTTGCCGCTGCCCGACGGGCCGGCGATGGAGATGAACTCGCCGCGGTGGACGTCGAGCGACACGCCCCGGAGGGCCGGGACGACCGTGCTCCCGAGCTCGTACTCCTTGACCACGTCGACGATGCTGACGACCGGCTCGCTCACGAAAGCTCCTCGCGTCTGCCCGCGTGCTATCGAGCGCGACGTCCCGCGTCAACGAGTGCCGGATGCTCGGCTGTCTTGCGGCGAAGATGCATCCGGGGACCGGTGAAGTTCGGTGAAGAAGCGGGAATCTTTGCCGTGCGCCCGGGTGCGCAGAAGCGGCGCGTTGAAAGTGCAGACACCTTCGATCGGGACCCGGGGAGGTCATTGAAGGTGTCCATTGAAGGTGTCAGGCACCTTCGATCGGAAGGTGTCAGGCACCTTCGATCGGCACCTTCGATCGCGTTCGAGGCGCTGATTGAAGGTGCCAGACACCTTCGATCGGACACCTTCGATCGCGTTTCAGTGCGGCGTCGGGCTGGGGGGCTGCGTCGGCGACGGGACGTCCGACTTCGGCGTCGGGGTCGGCGGCTGGGTTCTCCGGACGGGCGCCGGGGTCTCACTTCCCGTCCCCACGGGGGTCGTCGTCTGCGTCCTCGGCGCAGGCAGATCCGCCCCGGACGGCGGCGGCGATGGGCGGTCAGGGACGGTCGTCCCCTTCGTCCCAGCGTCGGCCGTCCCCCGGCGTGGACCCCCGTCCGGATTGGCGGTCGCCAGTCCCGAGACGCACAGCGCGGTCAGCAGCAGCAGTCGGGCGAACATCGGGCTCCTCCTGTCGGGCACGGCTTCTGCACTCCGCCGCACAACATAGGAATCCGGGAGCCTGGTGCCTGCTCCCCGGGTCAGGAGGTGAACGGTGGAGACGCCTTGGACCTCTTCCCGACCCCGGGCCCGCATCGTCCCGGCCCCGGTTCTCGACGCCCGGGACGACGCCCGGGAGATCCTCGGCACCGCGGAGGCCCGAGCGGCCGAGATCGTCGCCGACGCCGAGCACGCCGCCGAGGCCATCCGGACCGCCGCCCGCGAGGAAGGGCGCGACGAGGGCCTCCAGTACGCGCAGCGGCTGCTGGTCGAGATCCAGCAGGCCCGCCTCCGGACCCTCGAGGGAGAGGCGCTTCGCCGGAGCGTCAGCGAGCTCGCGCTGGCCGTTGCCCGCCGCGTCCTCGGCGAGGCCTGGGAGGCCGACCCGTCGAGCTGGACCCGGGCAGTCCTCGCCGCCGCGGAGCCGCTCCGTCGCGCCGCCGCGCTCTCCGTCCGGGTCGCTCCGTCGAGCGTGGCCTCGGTGCGAAGAGCCCTCCACGCCGAGATCCAGGCGGGCACCGTCGAGGTCGTGCAGGACTCGGCGATCGACGAGGCCGGCTGCGTCGCGGTCTCGAGCAGCGGTCGGGTGGACGGCCGCCTCACGACGATGCTCGCCTCGTTCCGCGGGCCCCTCGGCCTCGAGGAGCCGGGGTGAGCGAGCCCGCCCCGGTCGGCGCGGTGCGCGCGATCCAGCCGTTCCGCGTGACGGGGCGGGTGGAGCTGGTCCGCGGCCTCCTCCTCGAGGCCACCTTGCCGGGCGCACGGATCGGTGAGGTGGCGACCATCCACGATGCGAGGGCCTGCGTGCTCGCCGAGGTTGTGGGGTTCGCCGGGTCTCGCGTCCAGCTCCTGCCGCTCGGCAGCGCTGCCGGCCTGGGCGAGGGCGCGGAGGTCGCGTCGGCGGGCGAGTCGCTCCGGATCGGAGTCGGCCCAGGCCTCGTCGGTCGCGTTCTGGACGGCCTCGGGCGACCGATGGACGGGGGACCTCCGCCTCCCGGGCTGCAGCCCTGGCCGATCGATCGCCGGTGCCCGGAACCCTTCCGGCGCGCCCGCGTCGACCTTCCGCTGCCGCTCGGCGTCCGCGCCATCGATGGTCTGTGCACCGTCGGACGCGGACAACGCCTCGGCCTCTTCGCCGGAGCCGGCGTCGGGAAGTCCACGCTCCTCGGTCAGATGGTCCGCCAGACCCGCGCCGACGTGACGGTGGTGGCCCTGGTCGGCGAGCGCGGACGCGAGCTTCGCGAGTTCGTCGAGGATTCCCTCGGCCCCGAGGGTCGGAAGCGCAGCGTCGTCGTGTGCGCGACGTCCGACGAGCCGCCGCTGCTCCGGCTCCGCGCCGGCTTCGCCGCGACCGCCATCGCCGAGTGGTTCCGCGAGCAGGGCGGCAACGTCCTCTTCCTGCTCGATTCGGTGACCCGGCTGGCCCGTGCCCAGCGCGAGGTGGGGCTCGCCACCGGAGAGCCGCCGGCCCGGCAGGGCTACCCACCCTCGGTCTTCTCGATGCTTCCGCGGCTGCTCGAGCGCACCGGAAACTCGGCCCGGGGGTACTGCACCGCGCTCTACACCTGTCTCGTGGCGGGCGACGACATGGAGGATCCCATCGCCGACGAGGTGCGCGGCATCCTCGACGGGCACGTTGTGCTCGACCGGCGCATCGCCGAGCGCGGGCGCTGGCCGGCGGTGGACGTGCTCGCCTCGCTCTCGCGCGTGATGTCGCAGGTCACCACCGCCGAGCACCGCCGGCTGGCGTCGCGCTTCCGCGAGCTCCTCGCGGCGCACGAGCAACGCCGTGACCTCATCGTCCTCGGAGCCTACGTGCCCGGGAGCGACCCGCTGACCGACGAGGCCATCGCACGTCAGCCCGCCCTCGAGGCGTTCCTGGCGCAGGGGCGCGAAGAGCCGCCGGGCGCGCTGCTCGAGCGCATGCGGAGGGCGGTCGAGGGATGAGCGGCCTCCGGAGCCTGAAGCGCCTCAGGGCGGTGGCGCGGGACGTCGCCGAGGAGGCCTTCGCGCGCCGGCTGGCCGAGCTGCGACTCGCCGAGGAGCTCCTCCGGCGAGCCACGGCGCGCTGGGCGTCGCAGCGCACCCGACTCTGGGATCGCGCGGAGGACAGGCTCTCGGAGCTCGATCATGGCACCGCCGGGAGCACGGCCCTGCACGCCAGGCACGAGTCACGTCTCCGCGGGGAGCTCGAGGCGCTGGCCTTCGGACGCGACGTCGCCCGTCGCGAGCTCGCGGCCCGCTCGGGTCGGACCGACCGGGCGCGAGACGCGCTCGCACGGGCCGAGGCGAGCCTCGCAGTCCTGGAGCGGCTTCTCGAGCGTCGCGCGGTGGAGGCCGAGCGCCGGAGGACGCGCCGCGGCGACGAGCCATGATGGCCTCCCGTCGCTACGGCATCGGGCGCAGGCTCAGGAACGCGTCGGAGAGCACCTCGGCGTGCGTCCCGGGTGCGTTCTTCACGCCCGCGAACATTGCCCGGCCCTCGATGACCCGGACCGAGGTCACCTCGTTCCCCCGACCCGCGGGGCCGGCGGGCAGGTCGAGCCGTGCCCGCACGGCGCCGTCGGGCCCCACGATGACCGCCAGGTCGTCCCGGGCGTCACTGACGCTCAGCCCGTTGGGGTTCTGCGTGTAGTTCGTGGAGCCCACGCAAAGGACCGATCCGTCGTCCAGCGGCGCCAGGTCCCAGAACATGTCGCCACCCTGGACGTCGACCTGGCGCTCGGCGGTGGCGTGCCCGGTCGCCGCATCGAAGACCTGGAGCCACCCGTCCCAGCTCGTGGGCTCGGCCCCGGTACGAATCCTGCCGGCCAGCCAGAGAGTGGAGGCCGTGGCACGCACGTTCAGCAACCGCCGGTTCGTCCCGAGGCCGGAGAGCGCGGCGTAGCTCCGGCTGCCGTCCGGACCCAGCCGGGTGATGATCGCCACCCCGTAATCGAAGTGGGTCGGGTCCGCTCCGTCGAGCAGGTGCTCGCCGAAGAATGCGTCGTGCGCTGGGAGAACGTCCGCCGTGCTGGGAACGACCACGTAAGCCGTCCCGGAGGAGTCGACGTCGAGGTAGACGAAGGCCGACGTATCGCCCTGGTGGAAGTTGTCGAAGCCGCCTCCGATGATCCCGATCGAGAAGAGGATCGCCGGAGGCTCGACGACGGTCGTCCATGCCGGCCGGAGGGTCCCCTCACGAACCTCGAGACGGTGCGCCCGGACCGAGTTGTCCGACCAGCGCATCGCGACCAGCACGTCCTCGCCCACCGGGACGATCCGACCGCGGTCGAGGGAGAAGAGGAACGGTGGCGTCTCCCCGGTGTCGGGGATGCCCGAATCGAGCTCCGCGGAGACAGTCGTTCCGTCCGGCAGGAAGCGGGTGAGCCACGCCCGGATCGGCTTCAGGAAGAGATCGTTCCCCGGCGCCGGCTCGAGCTCCAGAGCGGTCGCCACGCCGGAAGGATGGACCGCGAAGTCGATCAGGAATCGCCCCTCGGGCGGGAGGTACTCCCTCGAGACCCCCAGTCCGGCGTCGAGCCACACCAGCTTGCGCTTGGGCATCGTTACCAGGAACTGCGACTGGAGCGTCTCGGCGAGGGCGATCCACCGTCCGTCCGTCCAGGGCTCGACCCTGACTGCTGCGGTCCCGGGGAGCGTCGCGTCCCGTGCGGTTGGCGGAGGCTGGTTCCCGGTGCCAGGCGACGTGCCGCAGGCCGCGAGGACGAGGAGGGCAATCAGGATGCGGAACGGGAGAATCGACGGTGGGGGTGTTGCGTGCAGAGGCTGCTCCTTGCAGATCGAGACACAGGAACTCGAAACCGTTGTCTCGGGCACGCCAAGGATGATGGACACGTCGGCAGAGCTACCCACCTTGTTTCGCTGGTTGCCGGGCTGGATCGAGCCCGGCGAGGCGAGGCGTCTCCTCGACATCCTCCTGGTCGAGACTCCCTGGGAGGACCACGCAGTCACCATTGCCGGGCGCACCGTTCCGGTCCCCCGCCGCGTGGCCTACTACGGCCCGTTCCCCTACGCGTACTCGGGAATCCTCCATCCGGCCCGTGCGCTTTCGCCGGTCATCGCCGGCCTCCGCGACCGCATCGAGGACGTGTCGAGGCAATCCTTCAACACCGTGCTGATGAATCTCTACCGCTCGGGGAACGACTCGGTGTCCTGGCACAGCGACGACGACTACCCCCACGGCGGACACCCGGCGGTCGCCTCACTCAGCCTCGGAGAGACTCGCCGCTTCCGCATCGCGCACAAGCGCCACGCGGCGAAGCGCTACGCGATCGACCTCACCGCGGGAGGGCTCCTCCTGATGGAGGGCACCAGCCAGGTGGACTACCGGCACGCGCTGCCCAAGAGCGCGAAGCCCCTGGGCGCGCGGGTCAACCTGACGTTCCGGCACATGGCCGCTTCGAACGCCTAGGCGTCCGCGGGGCTCGCTGGATCACGGCCAGAGCGCGTGGTCGTTCGCATCGCCGATGACGCGGGTCCGGGCATCCTCCTGCTCCCGGAGCTGGGCGAGCTCACTGCGCACGCCGTCGAGGTTCGACTTCAGTACCTGAACCTGAGCGCGAAGGCTGTCCGCCTCCGTGGAGATCACCTTGTCGGACCGCGTCGCGGAAACGACGACACTCGACACGGTGTCGCCAGAGGCCGGGGTGCCGGCGAAGGCCATGGGGGCAGCGGCGAGGGACAGCAGGAACAGCGAACGGAACATGGGGCGCATCGTTGTCATCTCCTGTTCGCCCGACGGGGCGGACGTCGAAGAGACCTCGATCCGCGGCTGCTGATTCCATCGACCCCGCGCCGGGTCGAACGCGAGGAGAGCACCCGCGTCGGTTGAAGTCGGTGGAGGTCGGTGCCGCACGGAATAGATCGGGGCGCAGGGTGAATCTGGTTGCCATCGGCCCCCTCGGGCCGCCACGGAAAGCCAGCCCATGCACTCGAGAAACCTCGTCCGCTACTTCACCTCTCCTCCCACCTCCGGCCCGGGTTCCATCCTCCTCGTCCGGCTGATGGCGGGAGCCGTCTTCCTCTCCGAAGGCCTGCTCAAGTTCGTCTACGCGAACCAGGGCGTGGGCCGGTTCACGAAGCTGGGGATGCCGGCTCCGGGGGTCCTCGCTCCGGCGATAGCCGTGCTGGAGATCGCGGGTGGGTCGTTGCTCATGGCCGGCCTCGGAACGCGGCTGCTGAGCCTGCCATTCATCGTCGAGATGGTCGTCGCCGTTCTCTCGACGAAGATCGGGCTCTTCTTCGGAACTTCGCCGTTACCGCGACCTGCGGCGCCACCGTTCACCGGCTGGTGGGCGGTCCTTCACGAGAGCCGCTCCGACTACGCCCAGCTTCTCTGCTGCCTCTTCCTGTTCCTCGCCGGGCCGGGCCCCTGGTCGATCGACGCCCTGCTCCAGCGGTGGCGGCGGTCGAGCCGCGTGAGCGCCACGGAATCGACGAGCGGCATCGTCACTGCGGCCTCGGCCTGACCCGAGAGGCTCGCCGGTGAGCGATCAGGCGGAGCGCAACACCTGGGTCCCGGATCGACCTGACCTTCCGGCACCTGGCCGCCTCGATCGTCTAGAGGGAAGAGGCGAGCTCGACCAGGCGCAACCGATCTCCCTCGACGGTGGCCACGCCCGCGACGACGACGCGCCAGGCATCGCTCGCTTCGGGTTCCGCGAGGCTCTGCAGGTTCATCGGGGCGCCCTCATCCGATCAAAGATCGCAGCGCGCCCGTCCGAAGCGCCGTGAGGTACCCGAGGCTGCTCGACGCCAGCGCCGCCCCGATCGCGACGTTCACCATCCCGCGCCACAGCGGCGGAACCCCGCCGAGCGTCAACCCCACGCTCAGAGCCGTCATCAGCCCGATGACCACCCAGCTCCGGATCCCGTACACGTGGATCGGCCGCTGGTCCTGGCCCAGCGCGGCGAGCCGATCGATGTTCCGTTGCGCGGTCCTCCGGAGCACGAACCAGCCCTTCGCCGCGCCCACCACCAGCGCCGCCACCGCGACCGCCGCGACGACGACCGGTGTTGCCCCGCCGCGCGCTGCCAGCGCCAGCCGCGCCGCTCCGAACGAGAGCAGCACCACGCCCCCGAGCAGCCACAGGCCGAAGGCGAGCCAGGCCAGTGACCGGGGCGCGAGCCGCACGGGCAGGAGCGACGCGAGCAGCAGCGCTCCCGCGACGAACGGCATGATCGGCACCTGCGGCATCGGGCCGGAGGCGCCTACAGCTCGTCCAGGAACTCGTCGTTGTACGTGTACCGAGAGAGCCGCTTCACCAGCGCTTCCATGGCCTCCACGGGCTTCACGCTGAAGAGCATCTGGCGGAGCTTCTTCACCTTCTCGTACTCCTTCTGGGTGAAGAGCTTCTCCTCCTTCCGCGTGCCGGACTGAGGGATGTTGATCGCCGGGAAGATGCGCTTCTCCGCCAGGAGACGGTCGAGGGTGATCTCGCTGTTACCCGTCCCCTTGAACTCCTCGAAGATCACCTCGTCCATCCGGCTTCCGGTGTCGATGAGTGCCGTGCCGACGATGGTCAGCGAGCCGGCCTCCTCGGTGGCCCGGGCGGCGCCGAAGATGCGCTTCGGCCGCTCGAGCGCGCGGCTGTCCACGCCGCCGGTCAGCGTCCGCCCCGAGCTGTCGACCTCCTTGTTGAAGGCCCGCGCCAGCCGGGTGATCGAGTCGAGGAGGATGATCACGTCCTTTCCGCTCTCCACCATGCGCCGCGCTCGCTCCAGCGCCAGCTCCGCCACCTTGAGATGGTCGCCGGTGGCCCGGTCGCTGCTCGAGGCCAGGACCTCGGCCTTGATGTTGCGACGCATGTCGGTGACTTCCTCGGGGCGCTCGTCGATCAGGAGCACGATCACGTGCATCTCGGGATGGTTGGCGAGCACCGCCTGGGCGATGCGCTGGAGCATGATCGTCTTTCCTGCCTTGGGCGGAGACACGATCAGCGCGCGCTGGCCCTTCCCCAGCGGGGCGATCAGGTCGAGCACCCGGGTCACCAGCTCCCGGTGTCCGTGCTCGAGCTTGATTCGCTGGATGGGGTCGATGCTGGTCAGGTCGTTGAAGTGGGGGAGCCGCGGCGCGCCTTCCACCGGCCGGCCGTCCACCGTGTCCACCTTCTGGACCAGGCCCTTCTGCCCGCGCATCTGGGCCATCGCCGTCACGTACTGCCCCTGACGGAGCCGCAGCTTCTGCACCAGGTTCTTCGGAAGCTCGGCGTCCTCGGGCCCGGCCAGGAGGTTCCGGCGAATCTGCCGGAGGAACGCGTTCGGCCCCTTCGCCTCGGTGTCCAGCACTCCCTCCACCGGGACCAGGTTCTGCTGCACTTGCGGCGCCGGCGCCCGCGGCGCACTCGCCGGCCCCTGCTGGCCCTGGGGCTGCTGCTGCTGTTGCTGCTGCCGCGCCTGCCACTGCTGCAAGTCCTGGGGCGTGAGGAGCACCTGGTTCTGCTGGCCGTCGGGGCCGGCCAGCATCCGGTAGGCCTGGCCCTCCGGGGTGAAGAGCACCGGCGCGCCACGGCCGCGGCGGCGTCGGCGCCGGCGACGGCGGCCCGTACCGGCGCCCTGTCCTTGACCGGGGGCGGGGGCACCACCCGGGGCGGGGGCGGCCCCGCTGCCGGCCTCCTCGGGGCCGTCCTCGTCGGCTCCGTCGTCTCCATCGGTGTCCGGTGCCTCGGGCGCGGCGCCCGGCCCGGGGAGGGTGTCGAGGGTGTCGTTGTCGTTGCTCATCCAGTGCTCTCTTGGGTACGAGGCGTTGGCGGCGGAGAGGACAGGAGCGCCTGTGCGCTCACGAGCCCGACCGATCCGGCACGCCCCCGAGTTTGCCCCCGCCAGCCAGCCCGGGAAGTGGGCCCGACCCGACAGGGACGCACACAACATAGCACGGTCCCGGGCCGGCTGCAGTCGTTCAGTGCCGGATCGCCCGTTCCCCGGCAGCGGGGCGGGCCGCCAGGAACCCCTCGATCGCCGGGGCCTGGACCTCACGGACCGCCCCGCAGACCCGAGCCCGCTCCTCCGCCTTCCGCAGCTGGAACCGCATGCTGGGGACGCTCCGGACGAGGGGCTCGAATCCGTCACCGATCACCCGCGCTTCTTCCGGCGAGCAGCCGAGCAGGGACTTCGGGAGCTCCTGTTGCCCGACCTCGGCGAACCGTGCCGCCAGCGCCTCCTGGTGCTCGATCATCCACGCTTCCAGGTCCGCCCGGAGCTCGGGCGTCTTCGCCTGGACCTGGAGCATCTTCTGGCGCTCGACGCTCCGCAGCTCCGGCCCGAGGAGGAGCGACCGGGCCCGTGTCACCAGATCCGGCTGGAGGAACGAGGCGAGCGCTCCGACGAGCGTGTCCCGGGTCGCGGCGTCGTCGGCCGACTGCAGGCGGGTCCAGAACGTCTCGAACGTGACGGCGTCTCCGGCCCTGGCCGCCGCCCGCGCCGCCGTGTCCCGGAGATCGGAAGCCACCGCCTCGGGGTGCACACGCCCGTCGCTCCCCAGCCACGCCTGGCCGAGCCCGGCGGCGTGGGCGAGGACCTCCGGATCTCCCGCCTGCAGCGCGAGCAGCTCCACGACCTCTGCCCGCAGCCGCGAGGTCCGGGGCGGCTCGCCCTTGCGTGGCGTCCATCCCAGGCGGTGCAGCACCGGCCGGAGCTGCGCGCGCAGGAACGCCTGGAGTGCCGGCGTCCCCTGGGGTGGCGACCAGAAGAGGCGGGCGCGACCAAGGAACTCCACCGCGCGCCCTGCCACGGCGGGCTCCGAATCCGCGAGCAGCCGCGAGGTCCGCGACAGCACCTGGTCCGCGGGGAGCACTCCATCCAGGCCTGCCGAGAGCACGGCGTCCGCCGCGGAGAGCCGCTCGGTCGCCTCGAGCGCGGACCAGCCGCGGCCCAGGAGCGCATCCACCCCCTGCGGGGGGAGCAACCAGCGGTAATACCCGCGCGCGCCGGCGTTCAGGTGCACCCAGCGTGGACACCGGGCCGAGGACAGCGCGAGCGTCGCGGTCTCGCTCTCGAGCACCGTGCAGATCGGATCGCGTCTCGAGTCTGCGCGCACGCAGATCGGGACCTGCCAGCGGAGCTGCGCCGCCCGCGAGCCGACCGGCATGGCGCGCTCCTGCCGCAGCTCCAGCCGCGCGCCGTCGGCATCGCAGCGCAGGGTTCCCCGGACCAGGGGGACGCCCGGCTGGTCGAGGAAGGTCCGGAAGGCGGTACCGACCGCGGGACGATCCGAGAGGGCGGAGACGAGATCCTCGGTCGCCGCGTTCCCATCCGCGTGATCGCGCAGATAGCGGCGGATGCCGGCGCGGAACGCCTCCGGCCCGAGAAGGGCCTCGAACATCCCGAGCACCGCGGCGCCCTTCGGGTAGAGCACGGCCACGTCCCAGGCCCGCAGGTCTCCCTCGGTGTGCATCGTGGTCCGGATCGGGCGCGAACCCTCGAGCTCGTCGTTGCGCATCGCCTCCAGGGTCTCCTCCAGCGCGGAGATCCGTGAGCCGAGCGCGGGCCTCCACCCGCTCACGACCTCCGTCGCCACGAAGGTCGCAAAGGACTCGCTCAGCCAGAGGTCCTCCCACCAGCGTGCAGTCACCCAGTCGCCGAACCACTGGTGCGAGGACTCGTGCGCGATGGTCTCGGCCACCCTGCGCCGGTCCTCGTCGGACGCCTCGTTCTCCCGGAGCAGCAGCGCCCGCTCGGCGTAGGTGATGAGGCCGGCGTTCTCCATCGCGCCGAAGGCGTGATCCTGCTGCGCCAGATGGTCGAGCTTCTCGTACGGATAGGGGAGGTCGAACCAGCCTTCCAGCCGCGCCAGCAGCTGCGGGGCCACCTCCAGCGCGTACCTCAGATCCGCCCCGCGTCCCCCGGGAGCGATGCCCCGGATCTCCACCGGCCGCGGCCTGGCCGCAGTGGAGCGGAGCGTGGACGCCGAGGCGACGTCGAAGCTGCCCACGGCGAACGCCACCAGATAGCTCGGCAGCGGTCGCGTGGCGGCGAACCGGATCGCCTTTCGACCGTCCGGAAGCAGTCGCTCGTCCATGACCGGGGTGTTGCCGAACGCCATCCGCCCGGCGGGGACGGTGAGCTCGACGTCCCACGGGATCTTGAAGCCCGGCTCGTCGAGGCAGGGAAACGCCCGCCGCGCATCGAGCTGCCAGAACTGGGTGAACGCCGCCCACCCAGCCGGCGTCTTCAGACGGAACAGCCCCACCAGCTGGGTCTCGAACCGCGAGGCAAACTCGATGCGGATCGTGACCTCTCCGGCTGGAAGGTCTCCGTCAGCGGAGAGGTGCGCCACGCCCACGAGATCGTCCAGCTCCGCCCGGAGTGCTCTCGGCTCTCCTGCACCGAGCGCCAGGACGTGCTCGAGCCGGAGGCCGCGGGCCGACACCCACAGGTCCCGTCTCGGGACGTCGAGGCGGAGCCGGATCTCCACCGCCCCGCGATACGTCTCTCGCTCGGGGTCGACGTCCAGCATCACCCGCTGCGCCATCGGGTGCACGTCCACCGGGAGGCGGAAGATGGGCCGCTCGCCGAGCGGGACCGGCGCGAGCCCCGCATCGGCCGCCCCGGCGTCAGGGGCGGGGCTGCCGGGCGCCGACGTCGAGGCGGGCGGGGCCTGGGACGTCGAGGCACACGCCGGGACGAGCGCGACCAGCGCACCGAGCAGAAGCGATCTCACCGGAGCTGGAGCTCGAACGGCAGCGCCGCCTTCAGGCCCGGCTCGAGGAGGAAGGGGGAGGGCAGACCGAGCTCGCGCGCGAGACGTGGCAGCGCCTCCGCCCCCGGCCCCTCCTTCTCGCCCGACGCCTCGCCGGAGACCCCGAGCTCGGTGAGGACCCCGTTCTCTCCCGCCAGTGCTGCGACCAGCCCGGCCGGTCCACCGTAGGTGACCAGTTGCAGCTCCTCGTTGTCGGGAACTCCGGCGCGACGGCGCGCCTCGGCGATGGCCTCGGGAAAGCCGCCCAGGGCGTCCACCAGCCCGCGCGCCCGGGCATCTTCCCCGGACCAGATGCGGCCGCGGGCGATCGCGTCCACCCGATCGCGCTCCAGCTTCCGGCTTCGCGCCACCTCGCCGACGAAATCCTCGTAGAACTCGTCCACCCAGCGCTGCGCCGCCGCCTGTTCCGCGGGCGTCCACGGCCGATACAGCCCGAGGATGTCCGCGAGCGGCCCGCGCTTCAGCGTCTCCACGTTGATCCCCAGCTTCTTGCCCAGGCCCTCGAGGCCCGGCTTGAGGACGAAGACGCCGATGCTCCCGGTGAGCGTCGTCGGCTGCGCGAGCACCCAGTCCGCCCCCATCGCCGCGTAGTAGCCGCCCGACGCCGCCGTGTCGCCCATCGTGGCGACGACCGGCTTGCGAGCCCGGGCCCGCAGCACCGAGCGGTACATGATGTCGGAGGCGAGACCGTCGCCGCCGCCGCTGTCCACCCGGACGACGATGGCCGCCACCCGTGGATCGCTCTCCGCGTCCCGGAGCGCACGCTGCACGGTCTCGGACCCAGCCGACCGCGCGATGCCGAAGGGATCGCTCCGGCTCTTCCCGCTGGTGATGCTGCCGAGGACGGGGACGATGGCAATGCGGCGCGGCTCGCCCCAGCGCCGCTCGGGAGCGGGGGGCCAGTAGGTGCCGATCCACCGCCCGTCCGGCACCAGCGCCGCCCCCGCCCGGTCGAGCTGCGCCGGGTCGACGATATCGTCGGCGAGCTTCCCGCGGACCGCGCTCCGCGGCGCGAGCAGCCCCTGCTCGAGCGTCTTGCGGAAGCTCTCCGGCGGGATCCCGCGCGCCTCGCTGACGAGCCCCTCGTAGCTCCGCACCTCGGAGTCTAGGAAGGCATCGAGCGACTCGCGCTGCTCGCGGCTCATGCTCGCCCGGGTCAGCGCGTCCGGCGCATTCTTGTACGCCCCAACCCGGGCCACGTCCCACTTGATGCCCAGCTTCTGCATCGTGTCGCCGAGGAAGATGGCGCTGGCGGTGAGCCCGTTCACGTCCAGGAAGGACTGCGGGGCCACCCAGATCTGGTCCGCTCCGGTGGCGACCAGGTACTCCTTGTCGCCGCCCGAGAGCAGCGCGGCGGCGACCTTCTTCCCGGCCTTCCGGATTCGCACCAGCTCCTCGCGCAGCTCCTCGGCCTCCGCGAACCCGATCGGCAGCCGCTCGATCTTCACCACGAGCCCGGCGAGCGTCCGGTCCTCGGCCGCGCGATGCAGACGCCGGAGCAACCGGAGGTAGGGGTCCTCCTCGCGGATGCCGAACAGGCCCAGCGCCGACCCCCCGCCGGCCAGGGCGCCGTCCAGGTCGATCATCCCGACCCGGTTGGTGAACAGCTCGAGCCCGCGGTAGCGCGACGCCGAGAGCCGCGCCTGGATGACGTGGTCCGTCCCGTTCGGTCCGCCGCCGATGGCGTAGGTCGCCCCGGCGTGCGAGGTGTTGACGGTGAGCGACACCTGCCAGAACCACGGGTCGCCCGCCTCGCGCCAGCTCTTCGTCACCGACGTCCCCAGCACCAGCCCGCGGATCACCTCGGCCTGGACGACCGCGCCCACCCGGCTCTCGCCGAGGGTGTTGAACCCGGGGAACTGCCAGTTCGCGCCGAGGGTCAACCACTCGCCCCAGGGCCGGACGCCGAACGCGATTTCCCAGGTCCGGCTGGATGCCTCGTCGCCGATGTCCTTGAGCGCGATGCCGAGGGAGAGGAAGCGGGTCGGACGGCTCGCCAGGCCGATGTCCCAGGTGTTCGGCCCCGGAGCGCTGCCGAGATTGGGGGTGTAGACGTTGAAGCTCGTGCCCGCGCTCAGCCACTGGCCGCCGATGGAGAGGGTGTAGGAGGTCTTCCGGTAGCCGGTGCGCTCGCTGCCGGCGTACGGGCCGCGGACCCAGTCCAGGCCGACGCCGAGCCCCACCCAGTCGAAGAAGGTGCTGCCGAAGTAGAGGCCGTCGACGATCGAGTCGAGGTGGAGGTTTCGCTCGTGCTGGTAGATGAACATCGGGCCGCCGATGAACTGCAGGCCCGCCGGGTTGACCTCGGGCGCGGTGATCTCGTCGGCCAGCGCGGCGTTGGTGGGTGGCAGGGTGGGCCGGAACTCGCCGATGGCCGAGGCCTGGGCCCGGGCGAGCACGGGAACGAGGAGGACGAGCAGCGCGAGCCTGGAGCGAGTCACGCCCACTGCTTGGCTCAGGTTCGGCCCCGGGAGCAGCAACAAAGCGGCCGTCGGAGGCCCGTCCGACAGTTCTTCACCGACCCTTGGTTTCTTGCCAGGTGGGCCCCCCCCGTTAGGATGCCCTCGCTGCTGCAGGGTGCTACACGGGAGAACCGCGCGGATTTCCTCGCCTTCTTCCTCGGCAGGCGGGCATCCGGAACGAGGCGATGGCAAGACAGAGTACGGCGACGAAGGTCCGAGGTGGCAAGGGGCCACCGGGCAAGAACGGCGAGCTGGACCTGGGTGGAGGCGGCGGGAGCGACACACCCGCGCTGCTCCACGAGGAGGCCCGGCGCCGGTACCTCAACTACGCGCTGAGCGTCATCACCTCGCGCGCGTTGCCCGACGTCCGCGACGGCCTCAAGCCGGTGCAGCGGCGGATCGTCTACGGCATGTACGCCGACTTCCGGCTGACGCCCGACGCCAAGTACCAGAAGTCCGCCGAGGTCTGCGGCCAGATCATGGGCCGTTACCACCCGCACGGTGACCAGGCGATCTACGACGCGCTGGTGCGGATGGCGCAGGACTTCTCGCTCCGCTACCCGCTCGTCGACGGGCACGGGAACTTCGGGTCGCTCGACGGGGATTCCGCGGCCGCCTACCGCTACACCGAGTGCCGCATGACGGCGATCGCCACGGACCTGGTCCGTGAGATCTCGAGCGAGACCGTTCCCTTCCGCCCGAACTACACCGGAACCCGGATCGAGCCCGTCGTGCTGCCGGCCCTCGCGCCGCAGCTCCTGATGAACGGTACCACCGGGATCGCGGTGGGCATGGCCACCAACATCCCGCCGCACAAC
>DASXGF010000204.1:0-2599 GCA_036489275.1 Myxococcaceae bacterium
CCTCCCCGGCAGAAGCAGGCGACGCGCTCCGGTCGAGAATCACGCGCTGGCGCTGCCAGTCGCACCTGGCATCGGAGTGTCGGAGCTTCCACGGGTGGTGCTGTGCACGGGTTCCGGGCGTTGCTGCGATCCGGTTGCGTCGCGTCGGAAGGCCCGTCCTGCAATCGCGGGGCGGCTCGTCCGTTCCTCCTGTCGGCATTCGACAGGAGGCGTCGATGGGAAAGTCGGCCGTCCGCCAGGATCTCCTCCAGGGCACGCTGGATCTCCTGGTCCTCAAGACGCTGAGCCTCGGCCCCCAGCACGGCTGGGGCATCGCCCAGCGCATCCAGCAGCGCTCGCGCGAGGTGCTCGAGGTCAACCAGGGCTCGCTCTACCCCGCGCTCCACCGGCTGGAGGAGCAGGGCTTTCTGCTCTCCGAGTGGCGCGCGTCGGAGAACGGCCGGCGAGCCCGGTACTACCGTCTCAGCGGGCTGGGCAGGAAGCAGCTCGAGACCGAGACGCGGAGCTGGGAGACCTTCAGCCTCGCGGTGCGCTGGGTCCTCGAGTCCGCGTGAGGGAGCCACCATGTCCGCGCCCTCGCACTGGCTGAAGACGCTTTTCCGGGGCGCCCGGCGGCGCCAATTCGAGGAGGAGCTGGATCAGGAGCTCCGGTTCCACCTGGACATGGAGGTCGAGGCGCTCATTGCCCGCGGCCACTCGCCCGACGAGGCGCGGCGGCTCGCCGAGCGTGCCTTCGGCGGGGTGGAGCGGCACAAGGATTCGGTGCGCGACGTGCGCGGGCTCACGCTCCTCGACGACGTCGGCCGCGACGTCCGCTTCGGCCTGCGGACCTTGCGGCGGAGCCCCGCGTTCGTGGCCGCGGCCTTGCTCTGCCTCGGGCTGGGGATCGGGGCCAACGCCGCGGTGTTCAGTGTCATCGACGCCGTCCTGCTCCGGCCGCTTCCCTACGGCGACCCCGAGGGGCTGGTGCGGATCTACGAGACACAGCCCGCCCGCGGCGGCTCCTGGCGCGGCTCGGTCTCCGTCCCCAACGCCGAGGACTGGCGCCAGCAGCTCCAGGCCGTCGAGGACGTGATGGCCTTCCACACCGACAGCAAGAGCCTCACCGGCTTCGATCGAGCCGAGCGGATCGCCACGGTGGACGCCAGCGCCAACTTCTTCCGGACGCTCCGGGTCCGGCCGCTCCTCGGGCGGGGGTTCGCCGCGGAGGAGGACCAGCCCGGCGGCCGCAAGGTGGTGGTGCTCGCCGAGTCGCTCTGGCGGCGGCGCTTCGGAGCGGATCCCGGAGTGCTCGGGCGCACGGTCACCATTGACGGGCAGCCCCATGAGGTGATCGGGGTGATCTCCGACCTCTTCACCTTCCCGGGGCGCGCGCACGCCGACGCCTTCCTGCCGCTCGATCCGAGTCCGGAGATGCGCCGCGACCGCAGCACGCACTTCCTCGGGGTCCTCGCCCGCCTCCGCCCCGGAATGACGCTGGAGCAGGCCAACGCCGATCTGCGGACGGTTGCCCGCCGGATCGAGCAGGACCATCCCGAGGAGCAGACGGGCCGGAGCGCACAGGCGGTTCCACTCCTCGAGACCGTGGTCAGCAAGGTGCGGCCCACGCTGCTCGTCCTGCTGGGGGCGGTCGCCCTGGTGCTGCTGATCGCCTGCGCCAATGTCGCGAACCTCCTGCTTGCACGTGCCGCCGAACGACAGCCGGAGATCGCGCTGCGGCACGCCCTCGGCGCCTCGCGCGCAAGGCTCGTCGGCCAGCTGCTGGTGGAGAGCGCGGTCCTCGCGGTCACCGGAGCCGCCGTCGGCCTCCTCCTCGCGATGCTGGGGCTGAAGGCGCTCTCCGCGGCCCTGAGCACCGCGCTTCCGCTCGCCACCGGCGTGTCCCTGGACGGGCGCGTGCTCCTCTTCGCCCTGGGGCTCTCGATGCTCACCGCACTGCTCTTCGGCCTCGTGCCGGCGCTCCAGAGCACGGGGGGAGCGGTGCGGTCGCGCATGGCCGACGGAGAGCACGGAAGCGCCGGAGGGTCGCATCGGCTCCGTTCGGCGCTGGTGGTGGCCGAGGTGGCGCTCTCGCTCGTCCTGCTGGTCGGCGCGGGCCTGCTGGTGCGCAGCTTCCACACGCTGCTCAACACCGATCCGGGCATCCGTCCCGCGGGCATGCTCACCGCGCACCTGGCCATCTCCAGCGGGAAGTACGCCAAGGCGGAGCTCGCCCCGCGGCTGCTCCGTCCGGCGCTGGAGCAGATCCGTGCGCTGCCCGGCGTCCAGTCGGCGGGGTTCATCTCGATGCTCCCGATCCAGAACGCCTGGACCAACAGCGACTACGAGGTCGAGGGCGAGCCGAGCCCCGATCGGCGGCTCGCGCCCATCGCCGAGGTGCGAATCACCAGCCCGGGCACCTTCGCCAGCCTCGGCATTCCCGTCCTCCAGGGCCGCGACCTCGCCGAGCAGGACGGCGCCTCGGCCCTGCGGCCCATCGTCGTGAACCGGGCGCTGGTCACCCGGCACTTCAAGGATGGAAACGCGCTCGGCCGCCGCCTCATCCTCGGCAAGACGCCCTACACCATCGTCGGCGTGGTGGGCGACGTGCGGCAGGCCG
>DASXGF010000247.1:0-8809 GCA_036489275.1 Myxococcaceae bacterium
CCACCGAGTCGAACTCCACGGGCGTGTTCGAGCGCAGCGCGAACCTGCTCGATAACGACGAGCACCTCGTGTCGTTCAAGAGTGACCTCGAGGCGACCTACCTGATGAAGGTGGAGATCATCCCGACGGTTTTCTGAGCGCCGACCCGAATTGGATCGACTTTCAAATTTTTCCTGATTTCGCCCTCTGCACCAGCCGGTCCGCAACCCGGTACGAGTTGGCCATGATGGTGAGGGTGTTCGGGTTGCCGCCGCCGGTGGGCATGAAGCTGCCATCCACCACGTAGAGGTTGGGGACGGTGTGTGCACGGCAGTCCGGGTCCAGCACGCTGGCGGCCGGATCCTTTCCGAAGCGGCAAGTGCCGTGCTGGAGGATGGTGGTCTCCCCCGCCTCGGTGACCCGCCACACGGCGTCCGGCTCCATGGCCTTCAGGAGTTCCTCTCCGCGGTCGATGAGGTACTTGGTGACGGCGACGTCCGCCGGATGCCGGTCGATGGTGATCGCCGCCACCGGCAGCCCGTAGCGGTCGAGCACCGAGTCCTGGACCGTGACCTGCGTCCCGGGCGTGGGCAGCCACTCGGCATAGGTCTCGAACTGCAGCACCTTGCTGTCGCGGAACACCCGGAACCGGTCCTTGAGCGCCTTGCCGAAGGCCCCGTTGCCGCCGTTGGCGAGGACGATGGCCTGGCCGATCGGCGCCGGGTGCTCCCAGGTGAAGCCCATCGCCCCACCCTTCCGGCTGCCCAGCTTCGTCGAGGCGGGGAGCACGTAGTAGTCGGAGAGGCTGCGCTGGACGAAGGGCGCCGGGTCGTCGAGCCAGGGCCAGCTCTGCTTCCGCTTGCTGATCCGGAACGAGGCCCGGCTGCGGCCGAAGCCGCTGAAGATGAGGTTCTTGCCCACCAGGCCGCTGTCGTTGGCCAGGCCGTTCGGCCACCGTGCCGAGCGAGAGTTGAGCAGGAGGCGCGCGCTCTCCACCGCGGTGCAGGAGACCACCACGAGGCGCGCGGGCTGCTCGTGGAGCTCGCCCTTCTCGTCGATGTACACCACGCTCTTCGCCCGGCCGTCGGGACCGACCTCCACGCTCCGGGCCATGCACCGGGGCCGGAGCTCGACGCGGCCTGTGTCGAGCGCCAGCGGGATGAGCGCGGCGTAGGTGCTGGACTTCGCGCCGGACTCGCAGCCGTAGCTGCCGCAGAAGACGCAGTAGATGCACCCGGCCCGGCCGCGGTACGGGCGGCTGGTGATGCCGCGGGCGGTCGGATACGGGTGCACGCCGATCTTCTTCCCCGCGCGGTCGATCTCCTTCGCGATGGGGTGCTCGTCGAGCGGAGGCAACGGATACGGCTTGCGTCGCGGCTCGGCCCAGGGGTGGTTGGTCACCACGCCCGAGACGCCGATCTCCTCCTCCGCCTGCTCGTAGTAGGGGAGCATGTCCTGGTAGCTGATCGGCCAGTCCACCACCGTCGATCCGGCCGGAGCGCCGAGCATCGACTTGAAGCGGAAGTCCACCGGCTTGAGCCGGTAGAAGAACCCGCTCATGTGCACCGTGCCGCCGCCCACGCAGTTGGCGGTCCAGGCGTTGTTGGTGCGGAGGTATTTCCCGTTCTGCGTCGTCCGCCACAGGTGGGGCTCGTCCCACGGCAGCGGCATGAAGAAGTTGCGCCGCGCGACGGCGATCTCGTCGTGGGTGAAGTCACCGAGCTCGTAGCGCGGGCCCTTCTCCAGCACGACGACCTTCATCCCCGCCCGGGCAAGCTGAAGCGCCATCGGCGCGCCGCCCGCACCGCTTCCCACCACCACCACGTCCACCTCGGAGAGGGCCATCCGCCTAGCCCTTCCTCGTCTCGCAAGCCTGGTGGTGGTGATGTCCGGAGGGATCGGCGCAGCCGCGCCGGCCCTGGCCGAAGCCGATGAGCTCCCAGCCGCGGCCTCCGCGGTTGCCGCCGTGGCTCGGATCCCCGAACAGCCCTTCCATGGTGAGCGCGATGAGCAAGGTCCAGAAATGCTCGTCACCCGAGCCCCTCGGCGCGTCCTTGAGCGCGGTGAGGAGCGCGTCCTGGGCCTCGGGAGCGAGCGCCGTGAACGGCTTCTGGTGCTTCTCCTGCGCTCGCCGGGTCAGCACACCGATGCCGCGCGCGAACTCGTCTCGCACGTGCGAGAGCGTGGGGCTGACCATCGCGCGATCGATGTACTCGGGGACGCCGAGGTCGATCGCGCCCGGCTCCTCGTCACGGGGACAGATCCGCTCCACCACCGCCGCCATCGTGTCGTACTCCTCGTTGCTGAAGGCCTTGTGCGAGGTCGCTGGCGCCGCGTGCGGGACCGTGGTCTCGGATTTCTTCGGCTCGGACGGTTTGCACGCCGCGTAGAGCAGCGCGGTTCCGGACATGAAACCGACGTGCTCGATGAAGTTCCGGCGCGTCATGTCCTCCGGCTCTGGATCCGTGGGCGTGGGTGGAGGTGTCTGCGACATGAGTGCGGAGTGTCCTCCGGGAAATCGACCCATCGCAAGTTGATGCACGCGCAGGATCACGCGATGCCCCTGATAGAATGCGTGACGGATCCGGGGGTGAAAGTGAAGGAAGGGATGCGTCCCACATCGATGGCGCTGGCCGTCGGCGCCATGGCCGCGCTCGCGCTGGCTGGCTGCAAGCAGACGCTCGGCGAGCTCATCTACAACGACAGCTTGCTCTGCGGTGACGAGAACCAGGCCTGCGCGCCGGATGGCGGCCGGTTCGACCTCTCCATCGTCGACCGCACCACCTACGAGGTCTCGAATCCTTCCGTGCCCACCTTCGACATGGTGGCCAAGCCGGACAGCACCGTCGTCGGCTTCGCCTACGTGCTGAAGAGCCCGCGCCAGGACTCGGGCGTCATCACCATGTTCCCCGACGCTGGCCTCGTGGACTACGACATCATGTTTCAGGAGTTCGACGTCGACGCCGGCGTCGGCTCGGGAGCGCAGATCGTCCAGACCGTGCAGCGCTACTTCGGGGTGAGCGTGGCCTACCAGGCGAACGGCCAGCCCGCGGTGGCGTACCTCGGCGGACCGCCCGACTTCACCGAGACCTTCTGGTTCCAGAACGACGCCGTGGTCTCCTATTACCAGGGCGGCCGCTGGGTGGAGCAGGACGCGGCGCAGAACTCGAGCCCCCCGGTCTCCGGCTCGGCGCCGAGCGACAACGGGAAGATCGTCGGCTTCTACCCGGCGCTTATCTTCGAGGGGAACAACGCAGTGCTCGCCTACCGCGACGGCCACTTCGGCCAGTCCGCCGGCACGGGCGACTGGAACTCGGCGGATCTGGAGATGGCCGTCGGCGGGCCCACCACCTGGACTCCGGTGGCGCTGCTCCAGGCCGGCAACAGCAAGCGGGCCTATGGCGGCCACAGCAGGATCATCTACGGCGCCCAGACGCTGAGCTCCGGGCTCCGCGGGGCGGCGGTCATCTCCGACCGGGCGCCCAGCGCTCCGGACACCTTCGGGCAGGACATCGAGTTCTCCGAGCAGCAGAGCGACGGCACCTGGAAGAGCTGCGGCGCGCTCCAGCCCCTCACCAACGTGGACACCCCGAGCATCCTCGGGTCCAACGGCGCGACCATCCTCCCCAACACCCAGTCCGGTCCGTCGATCGACTACCGCGACAACTTCGGCTACGCGGTGGCGGTCACCGACCGCAGCCAGAACGGCGCGCTCTTCACCTCCTGCGCGGCGAACACCGACTGCCTCCAGCCCGGCGGCTGGGACACCCTGGATCCGGTGTTCCAGCGCGGCAGCGGCGGCTGGTACGCGGCGGCGGCCATCTCGCCCGACGGCGACCCCTCGGTGGCGTACTACGTCTGCTCCAAGCTGGCCGGCCGCAACGAGAACAACTGCACCCCCGACCACTACCTGGCGGTGTCGAACCGTGGGCTCAGTCAGGTCTGGAGCGATCACGAGGTGATCGTCGACACGGGCGCGGTCTTTCAGACGCGCATGGTCTACATCGGCAAGCGCCGGGTGCTCGGCTACCGGAACGGCGCGAGCGGCGTCCTGCAGATCGCGGTCGAGAAGCCATGACTCGCCGCTCGGGTGTCCTTCTCGCGGCGCTCGGCGTCGTTGCGTCGCTGGCCTGCGGGCAGGGCGACAACTCCCTGTCCGGAAGCCTCTCCGAGGTCTTCGACCTCGACGTCTCCACCGTCCACGTCATCCGCAACGACGAGGCCCTGGTGGTGAGCTACGAGCACAACGCCGGGCGAGACATCGACCTCGTGCTTCGCTTCACCCTGGCGCTGGACCAGCTGGCAGTGCAGACCGGGAAAACCGTGAAGATCGACGGTTCCACCGACGGCGGTATCCTTCGTGCCACCTTCCTCCACAACGCCGCCGGCGAGCCGGCCCGGGTCCTTCCTGACGTCTCCATCGGCGAGTTCACCCTGGACAAGGGTGGAAACCCCGGAGACGACACCAGCGGCAGCTTCAACGCTTCCTTCGTGAGCGACGGGAGTTACGGCAGCGGACGAGCGGTGTCGGGGAGATTCCACGCCACCGCGCTCGACGGCGGCTACGGCGACTGGATTCCGTGACGTGCGGGGTTGTGCGCTTCGCGAAGCAGAGGTGGGATTGACGAAATTCGTCAGGGGAATCGCAGCGGTGCATGCGTTGACAGCTCTCCACAGCGTTCGATTTACTCGCACGCGACCCATGCGAGTTCGAACTGCGCTCCGCGCCGTGGCGCTGATCTCCACGCTCGCGGGACCGGCGGTGCTGCCCAGCGACGCGCTGGCCGCCACGCCCAAGAAGACGGCCGCCAAGTCCTCTTCGAAGAAGTCCTCTTCCAAGTCGAGCGCGTCGAAGAGCAGCAGCAAGAGCAAGAGCAGCAAGAGCGCGTCCACTGCCAAGGCCACCCCGGCCAAGGCGTCCTCCTCCTCGGCGTCGTCGGCGAAGGCGGCCTTCGACCCGATGGCCCCTACCACGTCCATTCCTGCTGCTCCGGCCACCGCCTCGGCCAGCGGCGCACCTCCGCAGCGCGGCCCTACCCGCATCGACTTCGACGACCGGCTCATCCAGGGCCAGTCCAACAAGTCCGGCGCGGTGTACCTCTACGACCGGAAGGAGCTGAAGCAGCGCTCGATGATCAAGAAGCGCGAGACCTTCCGGGAAGAGATCGTCGGCGCGGTCTACGACTCCGAGCTCTGACGTGAGCGGCCAACCGGCAGTGCTCCAGGTGGTCATCCTCCGCGACGGTCTCCTGGTGGGGACCGAGGTGTTCGTCCCGGGCTCGTACGTGCTGGGCAGCGCGGACGACGCCGACCTCCGCCTCGACGACGCGGCGGTGGATCCGCACCACGCCGTCCTGTACTTCCAGAACGGCAAGGCGGCAGTGCAGGACTCGGGGTCGGTGGGTGGGCTCTACGTCAACGGCCACCAGGTCACCGCCTGCGAGATTCGCTCGGTGGACGAGGTGGTGCTCGGGCCGTTCGTCCTCAAGACCCGCGTCCTCGGGCCGCGCACCACGCCCAAGACCACGCCTCCTCCCGAGGTCTCGGCGCTCCTCGGCAGCGTGGCGCCCGCGGTCATCCCCCAGGTCGCGCCCATCTCCTCCCCGCGGCGGCAGTCCGCACCGCCACCGCCTCCCGCCGAGCCCGAGGCGACCGCGCCGGCGCCGTACTCCACCCGGGGGCCGGTGGCGAACGGACAGGTGGAAGGACAGGGGACGGTCCCCTCCGCGCGGCGGCGCAAGGGCAAGAGCCCGAAGCACGAGGACGAGCCGCTCGGTCCGCTTCCCTCGCAGCTCGATGTGTACGAGCGCCCGGCGGTCCCGGTGCGGCCCGCTCCCGAGCGCCCGTGGAGCGACCCCGCGCCGGCGTGGCCTCCTCCGGCCGCGACCCGGGCGCCCGAGCCCAGCCGTCCACCGCCGGCTCCTCCCGCGCCGCCCGCGGTCGCTCCGATGCCGGCGGCCCGTTCCTCGGCCCCGCGCCGCGTCCCGGCCGGCGCCACCGCGCGCGCACCGCAGCTCTTCGCCGTGCCGACCAAGGGTGGCCGCGGCCGGGCGCGCATCTACTTCGAGCTCTACTGGCAGAACGCCCGGCAGATGGCCCGCAGCTTCGGGCCCACCTCGAAGAAGAAGCCCATCACCAGCGGCCTTGCCGACGTGGCCATGGTGCCCTTCTACGGGTTCAGCATGCCCGAGGGCTTCCCGCTCGCCGAGTCCGCCGGACGCGGCACCTACCGGGTGTACCTGCCGCCCAAGGCGGAGATGGAGAAGCGCCGCAGCGACGGCCGCTTCGTCCCCGCGGCGGGGGGTGAAGTCGAATCGTACGACGGACGCAAGTGCGTGTTGCTCCAGAGCGGCAACGCGGTCGCCCTCCGCGAAGGCGACATGACGTGCTTCGTCTATGTCGCCCCTCCGCCGGAGCGGACCTTCGTCAATCCGCTGCGGGGCAAGCCCTGGTTCTTCATCTTCCTGTTCCTGGCCTTCTTCGGGCCCACCGTCTGGTGGATCCTCTTCGGCCCGCAGGGCCCGGAGCTCGCCGATTTCAATGCGAGGAACCTCAGCCCGGTCGCGGTCCGGCTGATGGTCCCCAAGAAGGAAGAGCCGAAGAAGAAAGAGGAGCCCAAGAAAGAGGAGAAGAAGGAAGAGAAGGTCGAGAAAAAGGAAGAGAAGAAGCCCGAAAAGAAGAAGGAGCCCGAGAAGAAGGTGGTCAAGGCTCCGCCGCCGAAGCCGCAGCCGGTCCAGCCCACGCCTCAGCCGCCGGCGAACGTGCAGAAGGCGCTGGCCAAGGTCACCGCGGCCGGCCCGGCGATGAAGTCGATGCTCGCCGCGATCAACAAGCTGGGCCCGGGCGGCAACGCCGCGGCCTTCAAGCTGAACGGCCTGGTGGGGAAGGGCCCGGTGGCGAGCAACGTGGGAATGCCCGGCCTGGGCGTGGGCAACGGCACGGGCGGCGGCCGCGAGCTCCTGATGGGCAAGGGCGGCGGCGGCATCGGTGCGATGGGCGCGGGCGGAGTGGGGAAAGGTCCGGTGCGCGCCGGCGTCGCGCGTGCAGCATCGGACCGTGTGAGCTCGCAGGGGCAAATCGACAAGGAAGCAGTTGCGAAGGCGATCAACTCCCACCTCGCCGAGGTGCAGCGCTGCTACGAGGCTGCGCTGCTGAAGAATCCTGGGTTGGCCGGCAAGGTCGTGCTGGAATGGAGCATCTCCACTCAGGGCAGAGTGGTGAGCTCGAAGAGCAAGAGCTCGACGCTGAAGGACAGCTCGGTCGAGTCGTGCATCCTCCGCTCGCTCAACACCTGGCAGTTCCCGCCCGCCAGAGGCCAGTCGGTGATCATCAGCTATCCATTCATCTTCAACGCGGTGGGTTTCTAGACGAGGCGGCGGCGCTCCAGAGACGAGCGTCACCGACTCCCCCACTGTTCAGGACATGACTTGAAACGAACGCTCTTGCTCCTGGTGTGCCTTGCTCCCGTCCTCGCGTACGCGCAGGGCGAAGAACTGGAGAATCCGGGCACGGTGCTCGCGGTCCAGGACCGGACCTACCGGATGTCGAGCGAGCTGTGGATCGGCATCGGCATCGCGCCGCTCGACGCGTTCTACAAGGGCCTGACCGGACAGGTCGGCTACGTCTACCACTTCAGTGATTCGTTCGCCTGGCAGGTCGGACGCGGGCTCCTCTCGTACAACATCAAGACCGGCCTCCGGAACCAGCTGGAGACGCAGTTCGGAGTGAGTCCCACCGCCTTCCCGCAGCTGAACTGGATCGTCGGCTCCGACGTGATGTGGACGCCGATCTACGGCAAGACCTCGTGGCTCAACTCTAGCGTGGGCCACTTCGAGGTGTTTGGCACGCTCGGCGGTTCGGTGGTGAACGAGCGCATCGCCTCCGACGTCGCCAGCGGCACCGGTCAGACGGTGTTCCGCCCCGCGATCCACCTCGGCCTCGGAGCGCGCCTCTTCACCAGCAAGAGCGTCTCCTTCCGGCTCGACTTCAGCAACGAGTTCGTCATCTACAAGGGCCTCGAGTCGAACATCATCCTCGTCCAGCTCGCGCTGGCGTTGAACTTCGGCGGAACCGAATGAGGGTCGTCCGGATTCGGTCGGCGACCGCGGCCGCGGCGACGCTCCTGCTCGCGCTCCCCGGCCTGGCCCAGACGCCGGCGCCCCAGCCCGCCCCGCCGGCCCCCGCCAGCAGACCTCCCGCGGCAGCGGCTCCGGCGCAGCCACCGCCGGCGCAGCCGCCCGCGCCCGCAGCCGCGCCCGCAACCGCACCCGCGCAGAGGCCGGCCGCTCCTGCCCAAGCCGGTGCACAGCCCCCGGCCCAGCCTGCCCCAGGTGCTGCCGCCACACCGGGAGCCGCGGGGCAGCAGCCCGCGCAGGCCCAGGGCAGCCAGGAGGCTCCGCCGAAGGTCGATCCGAAGATCTTCGACGAGGCCCTGAAGGACTACTTCGACAACAAGCAGGAGCAGGCGGCGCGCAAGCTCTACGCCTTCATCGAGTCCACTCCGCCCACCGACGAGAACTACTCCTGGGCTCAGTACTTCCTCGCCCGCTGTCTCATCGACCTGAGCCTGCGCCACGCCGGCGCGGTGTACCTGGCGAAGGTGGCGCACGAGCGCAGCAACCCGCAGGTGCTCCCCAAGACTCTCGAGGCGCTGAAGGTCCTCACCCAGGTCCCTCACGACGAGGTCCTGATCGACGAGCAGATCTTCGGCTCGCTCGACCTCGGCTTCCTCCCCGACAGCGTCAGCGACTACGCCAACTACCAGCAGGGCCTGGTGGACCTCCGCGTCGGCAACGAGCGCTGGGCGAGGACCCACTTCGTGAAGCTGGAC